>DATKHX010000441.1:0-7584 GCA_035510075.1 Allostellaceae bacterium | reverse complement strand
GCCGAACAGATCGAGCGAGGAGCTGAACCAAAAATTGACGTAGCGCTGCAAGGTCGCAAGGTCGATCGCGCCCGCGGCGCGGACATCCGCGGGGTCCTCGCCGCCGAGCCTCGTCATCACCTCGAGCGTGCGCTTGATGATGCGAGTGATCCCGGTCCGCCCGACGAACATATGATAGGCCTCTTCGGTCAGCATGAACCGGCAGGTCCGCGACAGCGGGTCGAACGCGCTTTCGGCGAGGCTCTTCAGCTGATAGCGGCCGTCGCGGTCGGTGAAATAGGTGAACATGAAAAAGCTCAGCCAGTCCGCGATCGGCTCGTTGAAGGTGCCGAGGATGCGCGGCTTGTCCGGGTCGCCCGAGTGGCGCGCCAGCAATTCCTCGGCTTCCTCGCGGCCGTCGCGACCGAAATAGGCGTGCAGCAGGTACACCATCGCCCACAGATGGCGGCCTTCCTCGACATTGACCTGAAACAGGTTGCGCAGGTCGTAGAGCGACGGGCAGGTCAGTCCCAAGAGGCGCTGCTGCTCGACCGAAGCGGGCTCGGTGTCGCCTTGGGTCACGATCAGGCGGCGCAGATTGGCGCGGTGCTCGCCCGGCACCTGCTGCCACACCGGCTCCCCGAACGAATCGCCAAAGCCGATGCGCCGGTCGGGCGCCCGATCGGCGAGGAAGATGCCCCAGCGGTATTCCGGCATCCGCACCATGCCATATTTCGCCCAGCCCTCGCCGTCGACGGCGACAGCGGTGCGCAGATAGACCTCGTGGTCGTGCGACCCGCTCGGCCCCATCTCGCCCCACCAGTCGAGAAAGCGCGGCTGCCAGTGTTCGAGCGCGCGCTGCAATGCGCGGCTGTCGTCGAGCCCGACATTGTTCGGGATCGTCTGCCGATAATCGATCGCCATGTCGCCCCTGTCTTTCCTTGAAATCCCAGCCGCCGAGCACGTCGGCGCTTAGGGCCCCCGCCCACCGCCGGCAGTGCTACGAATCGAAAGCCCGCAAAGCCAGCGCTAAATTCGCTCCCAATCGAATTTTGCCTTGGCGCCGCTGCCGTAGCGCTTCAGCGCGCCGTGCTCGCCGACCGCGTTCGGCCGCGAGAACACCCAGTTCTGCCAGGCCGAAAGGCGGGCGAAGATCTTGGTCGCGACCGTTTCGGGGCCGGCAAAGCGCAGATTCGCTTCGAGGCCCGTCAATGCGTCGGGCGACAGGCTCGCTCGCTCTTCGAGAGCAAGACGGATTTCATCCTCCCAATCGAGCTCGTCCGGCGCAAAGGTCACCAGGCCCTGTTCGAGGGCCTCCATCGCATCGCGCGGGCCTTCGGCAAAGCGCTCGACCCGGTCATCATTAAACCGCACGGCGAGCCGGGCGCGGCCGTTGATCATTTCGAGACCGCCGAAATTGAGGCTGCCGAGCGCGATCTGTGGCCCGTCGGCGAGCATGTAGCTGCGGTCGGCGGCGAGCGCCAATTCATAGAGGCAGCCGGCAAAGCACGAGCCCTCGTCGATGACCGCGAACAGGCTGCGCGCGGAAACATCGAGCCGCTGCAAGGTGCGGCGCAGAAACCCGATGGTTTCTCGTACAAACCAATGGTCGCGGTGAGCGGCCATCGCCGCATCGCTTGCCAGAACCGCCGCAGCCTCGCCGCGCGTCTTCACCACGAGGGTCCCGATGTCGCGCTCGTTCGCCCGCAGCAGCAACAGCGCGTCGTCCAACTCGCGCGCCATCGCGAGCGGCCACCAGCTGGCACCGGCCCCGCGGATGCCTGCGAGATCGACGGCGAGGTCGTTGCCGCGGGGGCCGGTCACGGTCAGCGTCGCGGTGCGATCGGCGCGTGTGATCTCGACGACGACCCAGCGATAACGCCATTCAGATTCATCGCCGCTGCGTTCGAGCGGCGGCAGCGCGATGCCTGCGGCATCGGCCGGCCGGTCGCTCAACGCGGCGAGCGCTGCGGCGCGCTCGGCGACGAGCAGGTGAAATCGGGCGGCCGGTGCGGTCCAATCGACCAAGCCCCAGGCCTTGGCGCGGTCGGCGCGCACGCCCTCGGCGGTGGTGCAGAAGACGTCGGCGAGGTCGCGGCGCACCTTACGCTTGTCGACGAGCCGGGTGAGCCCGCCGGTGCCCGGCAATACGCCGAGCAATGCCACCTCGGGAAGGCTGACGGTGCTAGAGCGGTCATCGACCATGACGATCTCGTCGCAGGCGAGCGCCAGCTCGTAACCGCCGCCGGCGCAGGCGCCATTGACCGCGGCGAGGAATTTCAGCCCGGAACGGGCGCTCGAATCCTCGATGCCGTTGCGCGTTTCATTGGTGAACTTGCAGAAATTGACCTTCTGCGCCTGGCTCGCCCGAGCCAGCATGTAAATATTGGCGCCCGAGCAGAACACCCGCTCCTTGGCGCTCGTCAGCACGACGACCTTGATTTCGGGATGCTCGAAGCGGATGCGGTTCAGCGCGTCGGAGAACTCGATATCGATGCCGAGATCGTATGAGTTCAGCTTCAGGCGGTATCCCGGATCGAGCCCGCCTTCCTCGGCCACGTCGAGCGTCAGCGTCGCGATCGGCCCATCGCACGAAAGGCGCCAATGGCGGTACCGCGCGGGATCGGTGTCGAACGCGATCATAGGAATTTTAGTGCATCACACCACCTCGGGTGATGCAATATTTTTCATGATGCCAGACGGCAACGCCGCCACCAGCGCGCGGAAGCTCGCCTCGACGGTTTGGCCGGAGGTATCGACCGTCGCGTCGGCCCTGGCGTAAAGCGGCTCGCGAGCGGCCAGGATGCGGCGCAGATCGGCCATCGCTTCGTTGTTGTCGGCCATCGGACGTAAATCGCCTTGCAGCTGAACCCGGCTCATATGCTGGGCTGGTGCGGCCCGCAGCCAAACCGTAAAGCAATGGCTGAGCAATTCCCGATAGGTCGCCGGCTCGGCGACGATGCTGCCGCCCGCGGCGAGCACGAATCGGCGCTCCCGCCCGATGATTTCATCGAGTACGCGGCGCTCGCAACGGCGGTACGCGGGCTGACCGTAAAGCGCGAAGATTTCACCTAAGGATACGCCGAAATCGCGTTCGATCTCGGCGTCGAGCTCGATGAACGGCACCCCAAGATGCCGTGCCAGACGGCTGCCCAGGGTCGATTTGCCGGCGCCGCGCAACCCGATCAGCGCGATCCGGCATTCGCGCTCGACCCGATCGGGCAGGGCGAAATGCGCCCCGATCAAGGCATGCGCCTCGGCCAGCTGCTCGGGCGTGAGGCGATGCAGCAATTCGAGAAATTGCCGCAATTCGGCAGGCTCGCCGCTGTCGTCGCCGACGAGCCGCGCCAACGGCTGGTTCAGCGCCCCGGCGACGCGGTGCAGCAATGCGATCGAGATGTTGCCGCGGCCGGCCTCCAGCTGCGCCAGATAGCGCTCGGACAGGCCGGTGTCGCGGGCTAGGATGCGGCGGGTCATGCCTCGCCGCGCACGCTCCTCCCGCACCCGTTCGCCGAGCCGGGTGAGATAGTCGTCCTTGTCCGGAAAGCGGGGTGGAGCGGTCATGCTTGACCGAAGCATATGAGAAACATAATGCTTGTCGACCTGTCGGGAGGCAGTGCCGATGGATTACAATGCCGCGGCTGATCTGATCGGGCGCAACCTCGCGGCCGGGCGCGGCGCGAAGATCGCCTTTGTCGACGATCACGGCTATTGCAGCTACGCCAACCTCGCCACACGCGCGGCGCGGTTCGCGCAGGCGATGCGCGCCCGCGGCATCCACCGCGAGCAGCGCATCCTCCTGTGTCTGCAGGACGGGATCGATTTCCCGACCGCGTTCCTCGGCGCGATCGAGGCGGGGATCGTCCCGGTCGCGGTCAACACGCTGCTCGGCCCTGAAGAATTCGCCTTCATGCTGTCCGACAGCCGGGCTGGTGCGGTCATCGTGTCGAGGCCGGTCCTGCCGGCGATGCGGGAGGCGGTGGCGCTGCTGCCCGAGCTGAAGCCACAGATCATCGTGTCGGATCCCGCCGGCGATGGCGAGTTCGCCGCGATGCTGGACGGATCGCCCGCCACTGCCGATGTCGCGCCCACCCATCCCGACGAGCCTTGCTTTTGGCTTTATTCGTCGGGCTCGACCGGGCGGCCGAAGGGCACCGTCCATGTTCATTCGAGTTTGGCCGAGACTGCCTCCTGCTATGCGGTCCCGGTGCTCGGCATCGAGGAAACGGACATTGTCTATTCGGCGGCGAAATTGTTTTTCGCCTATGGCCTCGGCAACGCGCTGACCTTTCCGATGGCGGTCGGCGCGACCAGTGTCTTGACCGCGGAGCGCCCGACCCCGGCGCTCGTCGCCCGCGTGCTGCGCGAAGAGCGGCCGACGATCTTTTGCGGCGTGCCGACTCTGTTCAACGCAATGCTGGCGAGCCCAGACTTGCCGCGCCCGGACGAAATCGCGTTGCGTTGCTGCGTGTCGGCCGGCGAGCCGTTGCCGGCGGAAATCGGCCGGCGTTGGGCGGCGCGGATTGGGGTCGACATTCTCGACGGCATCGGCTCGACCGAGATGCTGCACATTTTTCTCAGCAACCGGCCGGGCGATGTGCGCTACGGCACCACCGGCAAGCCGATCCCCGGCTACGACCTCAAGATCGTTGACGAGGAGGGGCGGCGGGTCGCCCAGGGCGAGATCGGCGATCTCCTGGTCAACGGCCGGAGCGCCGCCGCCGGCTATTGGAACAACCGCGAGCGCAGCCGGGGGACATTCCTCGGGACGTGGACCCGCACCGGCGACAAATATTTCGAGGACGATGACGGCTACTACGTCTATTGCGGCCGCAGCGACGACATGCTGAAGGTCAGCGGCATGTTCGTTTCGCCGGCCGAGGTCGAGGCCGCGCTGATCGCGCATGCCGACGTGCTCGAAGCGGCGGTGGTCGGCGCCGCCGACCGCGACGGGCTGATCAAGCCCAAGGCGTTCGTTGTCGCCAAACCCGGCGTCGCGGCCGGCGACGATCTGGCCGGGGCACTGCAGCAGCACGCCAACAGCCGGCTTCCGGCGTTCAAATGCCCGCGCTGGATCGCCTTTCTCGACGAGCTCCCAAAAACCGCAACCGGCAAGATCCAACGCTTCAAATTGCGCGGCGAGGCCGCAGCCGGCGGATACTCGGGCGGTTATTCTGCCCCAACACCGGCGGGATTGCCGGTGCCGGCGGCAAGGTCGAACAGCGGCAAGAACATCTCCGGCTCCTGCGCACCCGAAATCGCGTAGCCCCGTTCGATGACGAAGCACGGGACCGCATGAATGCCGAGCCGCCGCGCCCGCCGGTCTTCGGCCAGCACTTCGGCGGCCCCTATCTCGCTCACGAGATAGGTACGAGCGGTGTCGTCATCGAGCCCGGCGCGCCCGGCAATCATCGCCAGCGCGTCGATGTCGCCGATGTCGATACCGTCGATGAAATAGGCGCGGAACAGCGATTCGACCATGTCATCGCCCCTCCCCTCGGTTGCCGCCAGCCGGATCAGCCGGTGGGCGCACAAGGTGTTGGGGGTGCGCCGGATGCGCTCGAAACCGATCTCGATGCCCTCGCTGCGGCCGGCCGCGGCGATTGCCGCGTTGCCGCGCAACGCCTGGCGCACGCTGCCGAATTTCGCGGCGAGGAAGAAATCGCGCGGGACGCCGGCGCTCGGCAAATCGGGGTTGAGCTGAAAGGGCCTCCACGACCGGCTGACGATCACGTCCGGCCGCAGCTCCAGAGCGCGCTCTAGGCGGCGCTTGCCGATAAAGCACCACGGGCAGGCTACATCCGAGACGATGTCGATGTGCATGGTACCCTCCGCCTTGTCGCGGCTTGACCTCGGCGAGCGGTCTCGGGAGGATGCAGCAGATTG
Source organism: Allostellaceae bacterium (assembly GCA_035510075.1). Classification (GTDB taxonomy): domain Bacteria; phylum Pseudomonadota; class Alphaproteobacteria; order ATCC43930; family CGMCC-115725; genus AP-15. Next base: position 1,719 of record DATKHX010000441.1, on the reverse strand, counting down.
GCCGCTAGCAAAAAGGGGCGGGCGTGGCATCCTCCGGCGGGCATTATGATGCACCGCATCTCGCACGAAACGCTGCGAATTTTACGGCGCTGACGCCGCTTTCCTACCTGGCGCGCGCCGCGGCGGTCTATCCTGACAAGCTCGCCGTTGTCCACGGCGATGCGCGCTGCACTTATCGCGAGCTCTACGCGCGCTGCCGGCGTCTTGCCGACGCGCTGCGGTGCCGCGGCGTCCAGCTGGGCGACACGGTCGCGGTAATGGCGCCGAATGTGCCGGCATTGCTCGAGGCGCATTTCGGCGTGCCGATGGCCGGGGCGGTGCTGAATGCGCTCAATACGCGGCTCGACGCGCGCTCGATCGCCTTCATCCTCGCGCACGGGCAGGCCAAACTTTTGATCGCCGACCGTGAGTTCGCGCCCGTTGTCGCGCCGGCGCTGGCCGAGCTCGGCCGGCCGCTGCCGCTCGTCGAAATCGACGATGGGGCCGGCGGCGAGCCGCTGGGGGGCACCGACTATGACGTTTTTCTCGGCGAGGGCGATCCCGCCGCCGATTGGGCTCCGCCGGCCGACGAATGGGCGCCGATCGCGCTCAACTACACCTCGGGCACGACCGGCAATCCCAAGGGGGTCGTCTATCATCATCGCGGCGCGTTTCTGAGTGCTCTCGGCAATGCGATCACCTTTGGGCTCAACCGGGATTCGGTCTATCTGTGGACCCTGCCGATGTTCCACTGCAATGGCTGGACCTTTCCCTGGGCGGTGACCGCCGTCGCCGGGACCCATGTCTGCCTGCGCTGCGTCGACCCGGCGCTGATCTTTGATATGATTGCGAAGCACCGCGTCACCCATTTGTGCGGTGCGCCGATCGTGTTAAACCTCCTGGCGCACGCCCCCGAGGAAGCCAAGCGCCGCTTCGACCATATCGTCGCGGCGGCGACCGGGGGCGCCGCACCGCCCTCGGCGGTGATCGAGGCGATGGAGCGGATGGGGTTCCGCGTGACCCATCTCTACGGGCTGACCGAAAGCTACGGTCCGTCGACGGTTTGCGCCTCGCAGGAAGCGTGGGACGGGTTGCCGCTCGGCGAGCGCGCCGGCCACATGGCGAGGCAAGGCGTGGCGTCGCTGACCCTCGGCGGGCAGCTGGTCGTCGACCGCGAGACGATGGCCGACGTGCCGGCGGACGGCGCCACAATCGGCGAGCTGGTGCTGCGCAGCAATACCTTGATGAAGGGCTATCTGGCCAACCCGGTGGCGACCGCCGAGGCTTTCGACCGAGGCTGGTTCCATACCGGCGATCTAGCGGTCATGCACCCGGACGGCTATGTCGAAATCAAGGACCGCGCCAAGGACATCATCATTTCGGGCGGCGAAAACATCTCCTCGCTCGAAGTCGAGGAGGCGCTTTACCGCCATCCGCACATCATGGAGGCGGCGGTCGTCGCCCGCCCCGACGCGAAATGGGGCGAAAGCTCGTGCGCGTTCGTGACTCTGACGCCGGACGCCCCGCCGCTCGCCGCCGAAGACGTGATCGCCTGGTGCCGCGATCATCTCGCGCATTTCAAGGTGCCGCGGACAATCGTGTTCGGGACGTTGCCAAAGACCTCGACGGGCAAGGTGCAGAAATTCGAACTGCGTGAACGCGCCAAAGGGATCGCGTGACGATGCGCCGGACAGCCCCTCACCCCCTCCCTCTCCCCGCAAGCGGGGAAAGGGGGGCAGC
>DATKHX010000440.1:0-2107 GCA_035510075.1 Allostellaceae bacterium | reverse complement strand
GCTGTGTTTGCTCGAGCCGGGTTTTGCGATCAACGCGGAAACCGGATTGCAGCCGTTTCTGATGGGCTGTCATGTCAAAGAGGTTCCGATCTCATGGATCGGACGAGGCGTCGATATGGGTCTGTCGTCGTTTCGCGTTCTAAAGGTGGGGGGTGGGTATTGGCGTGTTCTGTGCGGGCTCTGGCGGTGGCGGTTTCTGGGAACCGGTCGCTACCGGGCGCTTGATCGGCAGCCCCAGGCCCTCGACAGGCAGCCGAGCACTCGCCCCACGGCAGTCGGCTCATAATCATCGCACAATCGTTATTGCTCTGGTAAACGGATGCGGGCCGTTAAGCTTTTTCTCGCCAAAAGCGTCGAGTTCGAGAGTTCCCTTACTTTGACCGCACGGGCAGCCGCCATCCAACAAAAGGCTTGCGGCCGCCTCGGCCTCTCCCACCCAGTAGGACACCCGCAACCGGGAATATGACGCGTTCGCAGGAGGGAGGCTCCGATTAAACGGCGCGCCGCCTTTGTCGGAATATTTTACGATCCTCAGCGTCGGAACTTTTTACACAATGATCGTCAAAGGCGATCGCGATCCTATCTAACCTATTGAAAGAATGGTGCGGGCACATTCGATTTGGATATCTTTAACTATAAGCTGGCACCAAAACTGTGTCCTTGCCCGCGCGGCGACCGTCGGCGAAATTGACATTTCTTTGCTCCCAACCCGGAGCGCTTCTTGTCAACCAATTGATAATTACCGGCAAAGCGACTTGGCCCGAGCCTTGCATCGCCATCGGTGGGCCTCCGAAAACGGAGCGCTTGTTCGGTGACCATCGCTGCCACCTGAAACTACCTGACCTTACCGGATTACGCACATTTTTTTTCGAAGACGGCTCGGAGGGTGATCACAACCTCGCTTTTGCAGACCGCTACCTCGTTGATTAAGCAAAGAGGCCGCGCAAGCGACCAGGGGAGCTGTCGGGCGTCGAGCGTCCGATGAACGTGAACCGGTGATAGGGGCTTTGATGAGCAGCAGCCAGACGGTCATGCAACTTCATGGCGAGGTGCGGCGATGGGCGCGAGCGCCGGCGAGCGTGCCGCTGCCAACGCCGCAGCCTACGAGTGAGACGGTGGCCGACGCGCCTACCCTGTTCATGGTCGGCAACAGCGCGGTGATGTTCGAAGTGTTCGAACAGGTGCGCCGCTTTGCCGCCTGCGACGTCCCGGTGCTGATCACCGGCGAGAGCGGCACCGGCAAGGAGCTGGTCGCCCGCGCCATCCACGAACGGTCGGGCCGCGCGGCCGGCCCCTATGTCGCGCTCAATTGCGCCGCCGTGCCGGCCAGCCTGATCGCCTCCGAGCTGTTCGGCTACGAGAAGGGGTCGTTTACCGGTGCTAACGCGCGCAAGCACGGCCATATCGAACACGCGCACCGCGGCACGCTGTTTCTCGACGAAATCGGCGACATGCCGATCGACCTGCAGGGGCTGCTGCTGCGCTTTCTGCAGGAGGGCGAGATCCTGCGGGTCGGCGGGCGCCAGCCGATCAAGGTCGATGTCCGCGTCGTCGCCGCGACCAATGTGCGGCTGCGCGACGCGATCGCCGCCGGCAAGCTGCGCGAGGACCTTTATTACCGCTTGAACGTCTTGAGCCTGCACCTCCCGCCGTTGCGCGAGCGCGATGGCGATGTCGAGGTGCTGGCCACTTATTTTCTGCGCCAGATCGGGCAGGAGCTGGGGCGCGAGCTGCGCGGCTTCACACCGGCGGCATTGGCGGCGATGCTGGCCTATCCCTGGCCCGGCAATGTCCGCGAGCTGATCGCGACGATGCGGCGGGCGGTGGTGATGGCCAACGGCACGCTGGTGGAAGCGGCCGACCTGCGGCTCGACCCGGCGCCGACCCGGCCGCCGGCGCCGGCGCGGGCGGCGGCGCGACAAACCCGGCCGCGGGCCGCGTCGCGGCCTAAGCCCGGCAGCGACGGCGAGCGCGAGGCCATCCTGCAGGCATTGCAGGAAAGCAACTTCAACATGACCCGCGCGGCTCAGCTGCTCGGGGTCGCGCGCGCCACCCTCTACCGCATGCTGGAGCGCAACCGGATCGAGCTCGGCCAACACTATCTGGT
>DATKHX010000439.1:0-4615 GCA_035510075.1 Allostellaceae bacterium | reverse complement strand
GGTCGACGAGCGCCAGCGCGATGCCGTCGGGCGGGCGAGTGCGGGCTATGTCGGCTTCAGCGACGGGTGGCAGGATTTCGCCCGCAATGGGCGGATGGCCTGGGAATACCGGCGCGCCGGCCCGGGGAATGTCGCGCTCGTTGCCGAATTGCCGCGCCGCGCGGTGCTGTCGCTCGGTTTTGGCAGCAGTGCGGAGGCGGCGGCGACCCTGGCGATTGCCAGCCTGCTGCAGCCCTTCGACAACCTCCTGCAGCAGCACGTCGCGTTGTGGCAGGAGTGGCAGGCCGAGCGCAGCGAGCGCTATGCCGTGCCGCTCGACGTGCCGCCGGCGCTGGCCGAAGAGTTTCTGGTCTCGACGATCGTGCTGCGCAGTCATCTCGACAAGACCTTTGCCGGCGCGATGGTGGCGAGCCTCAGCGTTCCGTGGGGCGACAGCGGCAATGAGCGCGGCGGCTACCATCTGGTGTGGCCGCGCGATCTGGTCGAGACCGCCGGGGCGCTGTTGGCGCTCGGCGCCGACCAGGAGGCGCGCGACACGTTGCGCTATCTGATGGCGACGCAATTGCACGACGGCCATTGGCACCAGAACCAATGGCTCGGCGGCACCGCCTATTGGCACGGCATCCAGCTCGACGAGACCGCGTTTCCGGTGTTGCTCGCCGCCGCCCTCGACGAGCGCGAGGCGCTCGCCGGCATCGAGGTCGAGGACACGGTCCGACGCGCGCTGGGTTTTATCGCCCGTACCGGGCCGGCGACCGAGCAGGACCGCTGGGAGGAGAGCGCGGGGCTCAACCCGTTCACCCTCGCGGTGTCGATTGCCGCACTCGTCGCCGGCGCGGCACTGCTGCCGTCACCGGCCGGCGATTGGGCGCTGGAGCTCGCTGATTTTTGGAACGGCAACATCGAGCGTTGGACTTCGGTCAGCGACACGCCGCTCGCCCATCGGCTCGGCGTCGAGGGTTATTACGTGCTGGTCCTGCCGGGGCAGGCGCTCGATCAGCGCAATACGTTTCGTGCCGTGATTCCGATCCACAACCGCCCCGGCAACGAACAGGTGCGCGCCGACGAGCTCGTCGGCACCGAGTTCTTACAGCTCGTGCGCTTTGGCCTGCGCCGCCCTGACGACCCGCTGATCCTCGCCTCGATCCGGGTCGCCGACGCCCTCCTCGAGACCGAGACTCCGTCGGGCCCGGTCTGGCACCGCTATAATTGCGACGGGTACGGCGAGCACGACGACGGCAGCCCTTATGACGGCACCGGGCGTGGGCGCGGCTGGCCGTTGTTGACCGGCGAGCGCGGCCATTACGAGCTCGTCGCCGGGCGCGACCCGCTTTCCCTTCTCGAAGCAATGTGCCGGATGACGAGCCCCGGCGGGATGCTGCCGGAGCAGGTGTGGGACGCCGACCCGATCCCGAGCCGCCGGCTGGCGCCGGGTCGCCCGACCGGCTCGGCGATGCCGCTCGTCTGGGCCCACGCCGAATTCATCAAACTGCTGATCTCCCGCCATCATCGCCATCCGGTCGACCGGCCGCGTGCTGTCTGGCAGCGCTATCGCGGCGAGCGGCCGCGTGCGCGCCACGCGTTCTGGTGGCCGCACGCGCCGATCGCGGACTTTCCGGCCGGGGTGAAGCTCGCGGTGGCGCTGCCGATGCCGGCATTGGTGCATTGGGGCCGCGACGGATGGCGGGATGCCGCCGACGTGGCGACATCCGATACCGGGCTCGGGTTTCACGTTGCTGTGCTCGAAGTGTCGTGGCTGCCGCCCGGCGCGCGCGTCGACTTCACCTGGCAATGGCAGCAATCGGGCGATTGGCACAATCGCGACTACGCGGTCACGGTCGAGCCTGCCGACCCGGCTTGAGGGGTCGGAAGAAAAAACTCGCCGCCGCCAAGAATGGAAATCGACCGCCGTCAACGAGGACCCGGGCTTGATCCGGGCGTCGACGTCTCGCAAACCGCGATGGCCCAGTCCCAGGAAAAGCGTGGATGCCTGCCGAACCAGTCGCAAACTTGACGCGCAAGCCCTTGGTAATCCGTGATCTTTAACGGCCTCCACTGACCTTGAGGGCGCCGATCGGCACAAAATTTCGCTATATTTTCCCGGCTGACAGGGTATTTACTGCGGAGGGGCCGGTTCGCTCCAGGCTGCCCCCTCAGCGATCGGAGCGAGTTTATGGGAGGTAGCGCTAATGGCAGACAAAGCGCAATGGGTGGGCACCTGGACGACGGCGCCGGCACCGGCGGAAACCGGCGCTTTCAACAACCAGACCTTGCGCATGACCATGCGCGCCAGCCTTGGCGGCAACGAGCTGCGGGTGCGGGTCTCGAATGCCTATGGCCGGCGCCCGCTGGAGGTCGGCGGCGCCCATATCGCGCTGCGCGACGCCGGGGCGGCGATTGTCGCCGGCTCTGACCGCAAGCTGAGCTTCAGCGGTGCTGCGACGGCGACGATCGCGGCGGGTGCGGTTCTGTTCAGCGATCCGGTGGCGCTCGACCTGACGCCACTCGCCGATCTCGCGGTCAGCCTCTATCTGCCGGGCGAGATTCCGAACGACTTCCAGATCACCGGCCGCTATGCGCGGCAGACCAACTATATCTCGCCGCCCGGCGACTTTACCGCGGCGCAGGTGATGCCGATCGCCAGCCTCACCAGCGACTGGTTCTTCGTCTGCGGCGTCGATGTGCTCGCCGGCGCCGACACCGGCGGCATCGTCACCCTCGGCGACTCGCTGACCGACGGCAACATCTCGACGATGGACGCCTTTTGCCGCTGGCCCGATCAGCTCGCCCGGCGCCTGATGGCGCGCCATCGCGGCCGTCCGATGGCGGTGATGAACCAGGGGCTCGGCGGCAACCGCATCCTCTACGACATCCGCGGCGACAGTGGGCTGCGCCGCTTCGACCGTGACGTCTTGGCCCAGCCGGGGGTCACCCACGTCATCGTCATGCTCGGCACCAACGATCTGCGCAATCGGTGGAAGAAGCCGGAAGAGGAGCCTGCCGCGGCGCAGATGATCGCCGGGCTCCAGCAGATGGCGGTGCGCGCCCACAGCGCCGGGGTCAAGATCCTCGGCGCCACTTTGACGCCGTTCGGCAACGAGACCTACATGGCCGGCGCCTGGAACCCACAGCGCGAAGAGGTCCGCCGGGCGGTCAATGGCTGGATCCGCGACGGCGGCGCCTTCGACGCGGTCGCCGATTTCGACCGGGCGCTGCGCGACCCCGAGCATCCGACCCAGATGCTGCCCGCGTGCGATTGCGGCGACGGTTTGCACCCGAGTGATCTCGGCTACAACAAGATGGGCGACGCGATCGACTTGGGATTGTTCGAGTAGAAGGCGCCGCCACCTGACCTCGACCGGCGGCGCCCTCGGGGGCAAACCGCTCAGCGGGCGGTGAACTGGGTCTTGCCGAAATAATTTTCGCGCTCGGCGTCGGTGATCTGGCCGCGGCGCTGGTGCTCCGCCAATACCGCGACACCGCGCTGCACCGCCGGGCGCGCTGCGATCTCGTCGTGCCAGCGCTTGACCGAGGGATATTCGGCGAGGTCGATGCCGCGCCCCTCCGGGCGGCGGATCCACGGAAAGGTGATGATGTCGGCCATGCTGTATTCGTCGCCGGCGAGCCAATGCGCCTCCGCCAGCCGATGCTCCAGCACCCGGTGCAAGCGCTTCACCTCGTTGGTGTAGCGCTCGATCGCATAGGGGATCTTTTCGACCGCATATGAGGCGAAGTGGTTCCATTGGCCGAACATCGGGCCGACCCCGCCCATCTGGAACATCATCCATTCGAGGCATTTGTAATGCCCGATCGGGTCCTTGGGGATCAGCTTGCCGCCGTTCTTTTCCGACAGGTAGATCAGGATCGCGGCCGATTCGAAGAGCGTGAAGGGCTTGCCGCCCGGCCCGTCGGAATCGACGACCGCCGGGATGCGGTGGTTGGGGGTGATCTTTAGGAATTCGGGCTTGAACTGGTCGCCGGCGCCAATATTGACCGGGATTATTTTGTACTGCAAGCCGAGCTCCTCGAGCGCGATATGCACCTTGTGCCCGTTCGGTGTCGGCCAGCTCCACACTTCCAACATCGCAAATCCTCTCGCTTGCTGCGCGTTCCGGCATCCCGGAGCCGAGGCGATATTAAGGGAATCCGGCAACGATGCGGAACAGTGGTGTGAGGGCCCGGCCGTTGGTCAGGCCGGTTGATCACCTCCCGCCTGATCGTCATATTGCGAGCCTGCACAGGAGAGCGCAGCCATGCCCAACGTCAATGTCGCCGAAGCAAAAGCGAAGCTGTCCGAACTGCTCGACCGTGCGATCGCCGGCGAAGACATCGTCATTGCGCGGGCCGGATAGCCGCTCGCCAGACTCGTTCCGGTGAACCGAATGGAGCCGCGAAAGCCAGGAGTCTGGCGGGGCTGGGCAGCCTCCATTCCGACAGAGGTGCTCCTCGCGCCGTTAGACCCCGAAAATCTCGACGCCGCGGAAGGCAAATTCACCGACGATTTTGGCATCACGCGACCACCCCCCGAAAAACCGTGAGGCTGCTACTCGATACGCACACGGTCTTGTGGTGGTTCTCCGATGATCCGCGGCTCGCGATTGCGGCGCGGACGGCA
>DATKHX010000438.1:0-7305 GCA_035510075.1 Allostellaceae bacterium | reverse complement strand
AATTGGGTGAAGTCCTGAATCTCGACGTGAAAGCCTTTGCAGTCCCGCGTGCAGGGTGGGCGGAAGCGTTCGAGCAGTTCGGCATCCCGAAGGGCCACACCGGACCTGCCGAAGAAATGTTTGAGGCTGTGAACGCGGGATGGATGGACCTCGGAGCCGAGGGTACGGAGCACGTAGCGGGTACGACGTCCGCACGCGATGTATTCGAGGCTGCACTGAACGCCGCCAAGGCGTAAGTCCGGGACGGATCAGGCATGAGAGGAACTGCGTGCTGGCAGAGTGTGCCTGGCGTATCGTTCAGGCTCTTGCTAGCCGTGACGGTCTTTTTGCCGATGGGCTAATCGTGAAGGCACAGCTAAAGACCCTCGAAAATCGACCAATCGATGCCGATAGTCCCTGAAACCGAGGGGATTTTGAAGCGCCGAAATTTCCCTTTGAAATCAAGAGCGAGAATTTCTGACGGATCGGTGAGACGGTTCTTCGTCGTGCGCAGAAGAAATTTACGTCGTAGATCACTGCGTTACCAAGGCTTAGAACAATCGAGTGGGAGTGAGGAGTATGCGATCGTGGAGGGCGCCCAAGTAGAATAACGTAGGAAAGACAGAGGGTCATCAACGGTTTCGTTGATGGTCCACGCTTCACTGCCGATTGAAAGTCTGATGTCGTTAAGCCGTTAATTTTCCGGGCGCCGGTGACAAGGATCAATCTGGGCCTGCGTTTCTCTCTCTTGGCTCATATATCTGACCGGTTATATCTGCGCCGGTCCGATCTGACCGGGCCGGACATTGTCGACGCCGCTGACTGGCTGAGACACGGCCTCGGCGTGTGGGGCGACGCTTGCCCGGCCTTGGGCCGCGAATTGCCGGCGGTAGCTGGCGGGGCCGGCGCTACTCGTTCCCGCAGTTGCGGTCGAGCACCGTCGTCACTTCGATGCCGCCGAGCCACTGGTTTTTTGCAAAGGTCTGTCCCGGTGCTAGGCTTAGCGCAACACCTTGCGGCGCGATCGTCGTCGGGTGCAGCACGGTCCAGGTGCCGTTCGACCCGCGCTGGAAGTCGTTGCAGGCGATCGGGCCGTCAGCGGAATTGACGCTCGCCGCCGTCGCGGCCAATGGCCAGGCGCAGCCGAGAAGCAGCATCGCTGCGGCAGCCGTCGACAGCAGCGCCTTGTCTTTGCGATATCTCATCGGGCCAATCCTCCTCCAGCTACGAGTTGCCGAGGGCCGCAATCGCCGCGGCCCTCCAAACGGCAACGCCCGCAGGTGCGAGGTCGGTTCCCTGGCAGTTCAGCCCTAGCGGCGGTCAGCGCGGCATCAGGCGGCGATAAAGGTGCCAGGTCGAGTGGCCGAGCACCGGCATGACGACGGCCAGCCCCAGGAAAAACGGGACCGACCCGATCACCAGCCCGGTGGCGACGATCAATCCCCACACCGCCATCGTGCCGGGATTGGCGAGGAGGGCACGCACCGATGTCGTCACCGCCGTGTCGAGACCGGCGCCACGGTCGAGCAGCAACGGAAACGAGATGGTGCCGATCGCCAAAACGACGAGGGCGAACAGAAAGCCGACGGCGATTCCGACCGCGATCATCGTCCAGCCGGCGTCGGTCGTGAACACGTCGCGGACAAAAGAGCCGATCGAGGCCGGCGGCTCTGGGCCGAGCGTCAGCAGGTAAATCGCTTGGGCGGCGGCGAGCCACAGCAGAAAGATCGCCACCAGCACCACCCCCAGCAACACGATTGCCGCGATCGAACGCGAGCGGATCACGCCAAAAGCGTCCGCCCAGCCGATATCGACACCCTGCTCGCGCCGCCGGCTCATTTCGTAAAGGCCGAGTGCCGCGAACGGCCCGACCAGGGCGAAGCCGGAGGTCAACGGGAACAGCAGCGGCAGCATCTGGTAACCCGAGGCCACGCGCACCAGAATGAGGCCGAGCACCGGATAGACAAGGCATAGGACCGCAACGTCGGCGCGGCTCGCGGCAAAATCCTCAAAGCCGGCAGCCAGCACGTGCTTGAGGTCCGCCACGCGGATCCGGGCGATCGCCGGTGCCGGCGAATGCAGCTCCGCCTGGGCGCGGCGCACGGCGTCACCCGCCTCTTCAAAGGCTTCGGCGGCGTGTTTGACCTGATCGACGCTCCATTCGACCGGATTGCGGATAGTCAACATCTCCGTTTCCTCCCGAACGACGGTCCGAGGGCCCCGGGACCGCCCGCGACGGCATACCCATCCGCTCGCCGGCCATCACGAACGAACGCGCGACCCGCTACCGCGTAGATGTGTGCATCCTCGCCCGCAAACGCCATAGCGGGCTCGCCTCTCGGCTTTTTTGGCGGAGAGGTCAGCGCGACCAGTCGAACTCGCTGTCGGCGGCGGCGAGCAGATCGGGCCCGCAGCGCTCCGCGATCCGCGCATGCTGCACCGCCGAAGGCTCGACCCGATACCGGCGGCGAAGATCAGAAACCGTCGCTGGATCGGCGGCCGCCAGACGGCGTGCGATCAACTCGCCGACCTTGCGCGAAAACGGGCCGGTCTGCTGCTCGACATAGACGACGCGCAAGGCGCCGGGGCGCGCGGGTTCGGCCGCCATCCGCTCGCCGAGCCATTCGTCGAGCGCTTCCAAACCGCGCATCGGGTCGCCGGTCGCGGGATCGCGGCCATAGAGCCCGTCGAAAACGTAAAGCTCGTCGGGGGGGCGCTTTGAACCGGCGACCGCGTCGACGGCCGGCATGCCGCCGCCCGAATGCGCGGTCAGGATCAGGCGATCCACGCCGAGCGACCCGGCAGACCGGGGCGGCAGCGCCGCGGCGAAGCGTTCGAGCCCGTGATCGACCAGCCGGTCGATGCCGCCCGCGAGCAGGGCCGGGAAATCGTACCAGCTGTAGCGCAGCCAGTTGCCGCGCGGCAGAAGCGCCAAGGTCGGGCGCGCCCGGCGCGACAGATCGAGCCCGCTGCGCGGCACCTTCTCCGACAGCGGCATTGCCTCGCCGCTGCGCGAAAACCCGTGGAGATGAACGACGACGTCCACTGCCGACGCCTCGAGCGGGATCGCATTCCAGCGCAAAAACAGATCGGGCTGGGCCCCGGCATGCGCCCGCAGGACCGGTGTGTCGCAGAGATAGCCTTCGCCCGGCATTGCGGTTTCCCCGGACAGCGTGACCGCGAAAGCCAGCATCGTTCGTTTCCCTTTTGCTAATCGTTTGTGGGCTCGCTCGCCCGTCTCCGCCCTCGCCTGCCCCGAGCTTGCGCACAAATGCCGTCACTGTGAACCGGCTCACACTCGATGCGGTCCGTCATCCTGGATCATCGCCAGTGAGCCAGCGACGGACGCTGGCGGCGCCGCCCAGCATTATGGTGCGGCCGAGGGAGTGAGCGAAATGGCCGAAAACACCCAACTCGCGTTGGTGCACGAGGGGAGCGCGATGGCGAGCCAGACCGCGCGGCTCTACCGCGTCATCCAGATCCATCCTTCCCTGCGCTGCAATTTGCGATGCCGGCACTGCTATTCCTCGTCCGGCCCATTGCGGACGGAAACGCTGTCGCAGGCGCTCGTCGAGACTTTCGTCGTCGACGCCGCCACGCAAGCCTATGACGCGATCAGCGTCTCGGGGGGCGAGCCGCTGATGTGGGCGGGCCTCGGCGACACGCTGGCGTTGGCCAAGGCATGCGGGCTCGTGACCATGCTGACGACCAACCTGATCCCGCTGACCCCGCGCCGCCTCGGTCGGCTCGTGCGCGTGCTCGATGCGATCGCGATCAGCCTCGACGGCATGCCGCAATCGCACGACCGATCCGGGGCGAGCGCGGCGCCTTCACCGCGATGGCCCGGCGGTTGCCGGCGCTGCGCGACGCCGGGATCCCGTTCGGCTTCATCTTCACCCTGACGCAGGCCAATTTGCACGAGCTTCCCTGGGTGGCGCGCTACGCGATCGAGCAGGGTGCGGGGCTGCTGCAGATCCACCCGCTCGAAGAGGTCGGGCGCGCCGCCACGGCGCTGCGCGGCCAGCGCCCGGGCGAGCTCATCGCCAACGCCGCCTATCTGGCGTTTATGCGGCTGCGCGAGCGCGTCGGCGACAGCATCGAAATCAGGCTCGACTTCGCCCATCGCCAAGTGCTGCGCGACGAGCCTTGGCGCGGCTGGAGCGAAGCCCCGGCGAACGGGGAGGCGATCCAGCTCGCCGATCTGGTGAGCCCGCTCGTCGTCGAGGCCGACGGGACGGTGGTGCCGCTGCAGCATGGCTTCCCACGCTGTCATGCGCTGGGCAACCTGCACGACGCGCCGCTGCGCGCCCTCGCCGCGCGCTGGCGGCAAAGCGGCGGCTACGCACGGTTCCGCACGGAATGCGAAGCTACGTTGCAAGAGGTCACCGCCGATCGCGACGCGCTGCCAGCGTTCAATTGGTTCGAGGCGGTCTCCGCCTGGCTCGGCGAACGCGCACCGTTGGCGAGTGAGCTGGCCTCGGCCTGAAGAATCGAGCAGCGTGCTTCTCATTCAACGGGCGCCGCAACCTCCTTCCCGACCTCCCGCGCCGCTCGCCGAAGCCCATGACGACGCTGAGCGCAGCACCCCCGCTTTCGACTGTCGGCGATGGCTGCCCGGTTGCGCAATCGAGAGACGACGCGGGATGGAGCTCGTAAGCCTGCCCATAAAAATTTTCCCCGGACAGCCCCGCGCTTTCGCGGGTATGACGGTCCGATATGATCGAAATCGCTCCAGATCTAGAAATGGATCTCGTATTCGGCTTGCCAACGAAAGGTTTCTCGCGGCGCCCATGGTCTGATCCCGAACAATACGCCGCCATTCCATTTGAGGGTGCCGGGGCCAAAATTGCTGATCGTGCCGAACAGTTGCGGGCCGATGCGGTTGTCCTGCGGCCAGCCCGAATTGTACTCGGGAAATCCGCTCGGCTGTCCGTAAGCTTGAAAGCCCGGCTCGATCGGCGTGCCGAGCGCGATCCGCGTTTCCCAGGCGTAGAGAAAACCTGGCCTCCCGGAAGCGAATTGGCCGCCGACATCCTTTTGGATAAACAAGTTTACAGTATTAATGGTGTGGAAAAATTCTTTGCGGAAAATGGGGCCGAACGTCACTTCGTTCGAGGTGTCGGCGAGTGTGGTTTTGCCGAATTCGGCAAAGAAGCCGCTATCCATCCAATATTGCCCACGCTCGCTGAATTGAAAGATGTTTTCCCAGGTCACCTGACTGAAATGGATCGACTGGCCGGGTCCGGCGGCGCGCTCTTGCTCCAATTCGAGCTCGGTGCGCCAAAAACCGTTGACGCCGTATTCGAACTCCTGGACCGAGCTCAATTCGCCACTATGGGCCGCGAGCGGGTCGTGCGCGATATCGCCGAGCGGCTCGATCGCGATCTCGCCGGTTTCGGCATCGGGGGTCTGCACCTTGAAATCCGCGGCGGCCGGCGGCGCGACAGTGGCGCCGACCGCCGCTGCGACAATCAAGGCCGTAACGCTAATGATACGCATTCGCAATTCTCCCGAAGGCCCGGCCTGGGATTGGATTGACGGAAGGCCGATCAGCGCCGCTTCAAAGAGAGGCGGCCGGGCGCCCCAGGCGGGCGGCAGGCTCGCGCGCGAGCAGCCGCATCAAGCTGCCGATGATCAGAATTGTCGCCAGATAGAAGATGACCTGGATGCCCGCCGGCTGCGCCGAATAGCCGATCAACACATGCAGCAGCGTGCCGAGCACGCTGCGCTCGCCGAGGATCGACGAGGTGTCCCACAAATCGTTGCCAAACGACGGCAGCAGATTGGCCTGCATCAAAAATGCCGCACCCTGCGAGGCCATGCCGGCGGCCAGCAGCAGGATGAGCCAGCTCGTGACCGTGAACAGGCGTTTCACCGGGATCGCGAGCAGCCCGAAATAAATCAGCCAGCCGATTGCGACCCCGCCGATCAGCCCGAGGACGCCGCCCGCCAGCATGCTCAGCGCGCCGACCCCCGAGGCAACCGCGATCCCGTATAAAAACAGCACGACTTCGGAGCCTTCGCGCAGCACCGCGATGCCGACGACGAGGCCCAGCGCATAGAGCGGCCGGCTGCCGCCGACCACCGCCTTGCCGAGGCTCGCCGCGGCCGAGGCCAGCTCGCGCCCGTGCCGGTTCATCCAGATGTTGTGCCAGCCGAGCATCACCACCGCAGTGAACAGGATCGTCGCGTTGAACAGCTCCTGCCCGATACCGTCGACCGCCGCTGCGATCGCCTCGGCGCAGCCGGCAACGACCGAGGCGCCGAGGATCCCCGCGACAATCCCGCCGGAAATCCACAGGCCGCGCCCCGGCACGCCGCGACTTGCCGCCAGCACGATGCCGACGACGAGCGCTGCTTCGAGGACCTCGCGAAAAACGATGATTGCCGTGGCCAACATCGCGATCCTCGCTATTTGACGATCAGGTGGCCGCGGGTTTGCGGATGGAAATCGTCGAAGAATTCATAGCTGCCCGGATCGAGCGGCCCGACGAACACGGTAATCTCTTGCCCGGGCACGACGACCTTCTCGCGATGCAATTGATTGCTTTCGAATTCGGACGGCGTCTGGTTGTCGTTGCGGACGAGAAGCGCGACCTTGGCGCCGGCCGGGATCTGCACTTCGCTCGGGACAAACTGGTTGTCCTTCAACGAGATCGGAAAGCTCGGAACATCCGCGAGCGCCGGCCCGACGAAGCCGAGGCCTAGCAATGCAACGATCGGGACAACGCGACGCATCGACAACACCCACCACCTTGCGAATGCGAACAGCTCGCAATATCGCCGACAAAGGGTTGCGAGGCAATCGCAATCTTATGGCGGTTTCGCGGCCGAGCCATGCGCCGGATGCATCGCTCCGAGGGGGTTGGTTTCGAGCCGGCCGAGCAGGCCCGCGAACACGTCTTCGAACATTGCGACGGTGAGCCTTCCAGTGTTCGTGTTGAGCCGCGAGCAGTGATAGCTGTCGGCGAGCAGCCGGCCGTCCGGCAGCGCGTGGACGGCGCCATGCGCAAACCGAAACAGCGTGCGGCGCAGGCCGAGCGCTGTGAGGACCGCATCGTGGGCGATCGCGCCCAGCGCCAAAAAGGCGCGCAGGCCGGGCAACGCGGCAATCTCGTCGGACAGAAATTTCCGGCAGTTGGCGATTTCCCGCGGCTCGGGCTTGTTTTGCGGCGGCACGCAGCGCACCGCGTTGGTGATGCGGGCCCCGGCGAGCGCCAGGCCGTCGTCCGGGCGGGCATCGTAATGCCCCTCGGCGAGCGCGAATTTGCGCAAGGTCGCATAGAGCAGCCCGCCGGCATAGTCGCCGGTGAACGGGCGCCCGGT
>DATKHX010000437.1:0-2542 GCA_035510075.1 Allostellaceae bacterium | reverse complement strand
CCACGCAACTCAGCCGAAGCCCGCACGCCTCGCCAACAACGGCTGAGGGGCATGAAGAGCGGTTTCCGCCAACAAGGCTGAGTGCCGGCTGTGGGTTCAGAAAGGAGACGATCGCCGGAATGCGCCGCAACGGGCGAGATGCGCCGATTCCGGACCTTCCCCCCGTTCGGCCGGGCAGTCTGGTGATCGAAGCAAATCCGCTTAAATACTCGGTGATGGCGGCACGATCTCTTGCCTTGGGGCTGCTGCTTCTACTCTGCGTGACGCCTGTGGGGTGGGCCGCCGAGCCCGCCGGTGCGACCGTCGTGTTGCAATTGCCGGCGTCGATGTCGCCCGACCAGGTCAAGGGTCTGATTGCCGATCTCGCTGCCAAGGGCGCTGAGCCCGCAGCAACTCCCGTCGATCCCCCCTCGGCGGACCCTCCCCCGTTAATGACCGGCATGAAGCTGACAGTGCGAATATGGGAGGAGACAAAAAAGGCGATGCGCGCAGTGCCGGCGCTCCGGCAAGTGCCGCAGGTCTGGGTTCGACATGTCGAGGCCGAAGGCGGCACCCGCAATGATGCACTTCGGTTTTGGGCCATCGCGCTTACGGGTCTCGTGGCGGCGCCGCTGATCGGGCTAGGGATGCGCGCGCTGCTCGATCGCCGCCAAATTGTCGGACCGGGGTTGGCATCCCGCCTGCGTGCAGCCCTCATCAAATTTCTTGTCGCAGCCTTCGCCCTCGCCGTTTTTGCTTTTCTTTTCTGCGCCGCCTTGATGGCGATCTCGATGGGCAGGCCGATCCTCGCGGAAACCGCAGATCGGCTGGTTTGGGCCGCGCTGCAATGGCGGCTGTCCATTGTCCTCCTGACGATTGTCGTATCGCCGCGCCGTTCCGATCTACGGCTGCTGGCTATCGACGATGCCGATGCGCGCGTTTGTTCGCGCTGGTTCTCGGTCTATCTGGCGGTCGCCCCGTTCAACTTCTTTGTCGTCTGGCTCGTCGAGCGGCTCGGGTTTGGCCACGAGGCCGTATTCGGCGCCGCGACCCTGGTGGGCTTGGTGATAACGCTTTACAAGATCGAGATGTTCTGGGCCACGCGCCGCCCGATCGCCCGCGCCATCTTGGCGGCGACCGGCGGCGAGCCCGGCCCGGTCCGACGAGCGGTTGCGGCATCCTGGCACTGGTTCTTCATCGCCCTGTCGCTCGGCATTTTCTTCGGGTCGGGGATCGAACTCGCGCTCGGAAAGGGCGCCTGGGTTGCACGCGCCGCGACGGCGACGCAAGGCATCTTCGTCGCCCTGGCGGTGGTCGGGCAGGCTAGTCACAATCTGATCGGGCGGCTCTGCGCCGGCGACGCGGCAGACATCCGGGTGGCCCTGCGCCGGACGCGGTTTCGCCGCGCACTCAGCCGGCTGGCCGATACGTTTCTGTGGATACTGGGTGCGGCCTGGCTTTGCGAGATCTGGGGTCTCGACCTTATCGATCCGGAGCCCGGCAGTATTGAACGGATGATCGTGCGGCCTGCTCTGGAAGCGGCAGCGACGGTCGTCGCCGCTTGGATCCTATGGACGGCCCTCAGCGCCGTTATCGACGAGAAGGTGCCGCCGCCTGCAGCACCCGGCGATGAGGACGAGATCCCCGGTTCGGCCTCGCGGCTCGACACATTGCTGCCGCTGGTGCGCAACACTCTGCTGATCGGGCTTGCGGTCGTCGCGGTCATTGTCGCGCTGGCGACCCTTGGTCTCGACATCGGCCCGCTCCTCGCCGGGCTCGGTGTCGTCGGCATCGCGATCGGCTTTGGCGCGCAGAGCCTGGTGCGGGATGTGATCTCGGGCATCTTCTTTCTAATGGAGGACGCGTTTCGGGTCGGTGAGTATATCGACACCGGCCGGTTGCGCGGCACTGTCGAGGGGATGTCGTTGCGCTCGGTGCGGTTGCGCCACCAGAACGGTCAGGTGCACACGATCCCGTTCGGGCAAGTCCAGTCGGTCACCAATTTTAGCCGCGACTGGTCGGTGGTGAAGTTCAACCTTCACCTCGAGCCCACCGCGGACACCGAGACGATGCGCAAGACCATCGAGCGCGTCGGCGAGGAGTTGCTCGACGACCCCGAGATCGGCGCCGAATTCATGCAGCCTCTCAAAATGCAGGGTGTCGTCGACGTATCGCAGACGGCCCTCGTCGTCCGCTGCAAATTCACCGCCACGCCATTGCGCCCGACCTATCTGCAGCGTCAGGCGTTGCGTCGGCTAATTGACGCTTTCGCCGTCAGTCAAATCCGATTTGCCGCACCGAACGTCACGGTGCAATGGACGAGCGCCGCCGTCGGCTGATCCGGCGGTCCGGCGGACCCTGTTATTCCCGGCGTTTTCCGCTAGGCTTGGCGACCATTCCGCTCGAAGGAGGCGCGCATGACTGATATCGTTCTGCAGATCCTGCATGACCGCGCCGAGCGCGCACCCGCCGAGAAGGTTGGCGCGCAAACTGCCCATGCAAGATGGAAAAGCGTGACGTACTTACTTACTAAGATGTCAAGAAAAAGCTTTGAGGTGACTAG
>DATKHX010000436.1:0-7946 GCA_035510075.1 Allostellaceae bacterium | reverse complement strand
TCGCACCGTGGTCCGCGGCACGGCGCCGTTCTGACCATTTGCCGATCGGATCGTACGTCTGCGGCGCCGACGTAGGCAGGATGCGCGCTCGGGGTGCGCGGATCACCGGCTCGGCTCGCACTCAAAGCTCACGATCTTGTGGTGCGCCGAGGGCTGCCGCCTTGGTTCGCTCTGCCGTTTGCGGGGAGTGCGCTCCACCGTGATGGCGAAAACCGGCAAGCACCGTCAAGCCGGCTCCGGTGGTCGGATGTACCGAGCCGCCGCCGGGGCGGCAATTCTCTCTCTCTCATATCACGCGCTCGGCTGCGGAGTGGGGGCGCCGCGCCTCGCGAGAGCGGCAAAATTTCCGCCGACGCGCGGCGCAACTTCGCGGCTCGCCAGCTGCGCGGCGACAACCCGCCGTGCGGCCGCGGCGATGATCACGACGGCGTAGAACCCGTCATACATCCCTTGAGTGGCAAAGCTGCCGCCCGTGCAATACCCGACCAGCGCCACCTGCAGCATTCGCCCGAGATTGTTCGCCCAAGCGAGATCGGGGTCGCGGCGGGCGTGCCGGACCAACCAACGCGCGTCGACGAAAGTGCTCGCCAAGATGGCGATAAACAGGGCGAGACCGACGAAACCATGGTCGCCGAGCATTTCGAACCAAATGCTGTGCGGGGCGAGCCCGCTCTCTAATTTTGGCACGCCGCTGCCCAAAAGCACTTTATTCACCACGTTCGGGTCGTACGACCAGTGAAAGCCGCCGCCGACCAGAGGGCTCCTCTGTGCCAATGCCCAGGCGCGTTGCCACATATGGATGCGACCTTCGGCCGATGCATCATTCTGATAAGTCTCGATCGTGAACATCCGCTCGGTCCACGCAGCCGGCGCGAGCTTCCAAACGCCGATCCCAGCCACGACGATCAAAACCAGAATCTGCAGCTTCTTTTGCGAGCGAACCCACAACATGATCGCCATTGCGGACATGGCCACCAACGCGCCTCGTGAATAAGTAAAGATGTCACCGAGGACGGTAAGGCCGATCAGCACCTGAATTGCCCACTTGAACCCTACCTGCCGGTATCGGTCGTGCAAATAGAAGATCAGGGGTAATATCATGGTCAGCGCAACCCCGAGATCGTTGTTATCGCCGATCATCGAGTTGTCCGGGCCGTGGACCCGCGCGGCGCCGCCGGTTGTGATCGCGATGAGCCCGCCCCTGAAGCCCCAAAAGCCTATCGAAAGAACGCATACGATAATCAATTGTTCCACGCGGCTCCGCGAATTGGTTAACGTGTAAGCAACGATCGTCATCAACAACATCTTTTCTCCCAGCAGCCATTTATCGTATATTTGCGACTGTGGCCCAATACCATTCCACGAGGTTACACATATCCACAGCATCAGCAGAAAAAGCAAAACCGTGGTTTTGCTCGCCGGCGGCATTTTCGGTTCGTCTCGCGCGACAGCCAAGCACACCAGCGTAAGCACGGCGACGATGAGGGCATAGGGGACCCCGGAAAACACGCTGCTCCACACCGCCTCTTGCGGGGCCATCAGCGACACCCAGTACCACATCAATATCCCGAAAAATGGGCCTTTCACAAAGATAAATGGGAGCATCCCAAAAAAGATCATTCCAAGGATTAATCCTCGCATCGGTCGATCACCCCAGAATCGCGATTACGCGCTGCTCGAGCACAGATCGGACAAATATCGCATCGTATCTTGGTACGCGGTCATACTTGCAGAAGCAAACCGGAATTTGCTCAACGGGCGAGTCACTGGTGCTTGGAAGCATTCAGATGGTGCACGATGCCAACCAACTCGTCATGCCCGGACCCGATCCGCGGCTGTCCGGTTTAGCAGTCGCGGCCACGCGAGGTGGAGGATCATACCTTTCTTGCAACTTGAGCTCGCTTTGCCCGGACTTGATCCGGGCATCCACGTCTTGGAAACCGAGACCGCCTGGCCCACGAAAGGCGTGGATGGCCGGGTCAAGCCCCGCCATAATGATAATGTGAATCATATGCTTGAGTCTCGTCACTAGAGTTGACCACTGGTAATGCCTTGCCCGGTTTCGAGCTGCTGCTCGAATAGGTTGGCGTCGATCGTGAACTTGACCGCCCAGTTCAGAAATTCGAAGCGGCCATAGCCGCCGTCGAACGGGAAGGATCCTTTGACGCCGCCGCGTTGCTCGGCGGGTCCGTCGAGCAGCACCGTGCGTCGCACCCATCCATTGGCGCGTTGCGCGGCATCGCGATAGCGCGTCGCACCGGTGATTTGATAGAGCTGCAGCCAGCAATGCGCAACTTGGCTCGATCCGGTCAAGCAGACCCAATCCGCCGCCGCGCGCCATCGGGCGTCGAGGCGGCCCGGTAGCCACCCATCCGGCCGAAGCGCCGCGATCAGACCGTCCGCCGTTCGCCGCGCGGCCGCCAGCAGCCCCGCTTCGCCGCTGAAGCGATAGCCTTCGATGACCCCGCGCAAGGCATACCCCAGCGTGTGTGTAAGCGGGCGGCGCGGGTCGGTGAGGCAGCAATCGGCAAACCATCCATTGGCTTGCTGACGGGTCAGCGCCCAGCGGATGTTGGCCAGGGCGGCTTCGCCATAACCCCGACCCGAAAGGATGCGCTCGGCTTCGATCAGACCCCACGCCACATGCGTGTCGTACGTCTTTTCGCCGGCCAGCGCGAACGGGGAGGCGTGTCGCCGCCAGCATCCGTCGGCGTCCTGCACTGCCACCAGCCAATCGGCGGCTCGATGCAATGCGTCACGATAGCCGCCCAGGTTGCACGCTCCGGCGGCAAGTCCGAGAAGGATCTGGCCGGTGTTGAACACGACCGGCAGGCGCGGCGCGGCGCCGATGACGCCGCCCTGGAAGGCGCCTTCGGGAAACTGGATCGCCACCAGCCAGTCGAGCATCCGCCGGGCGCGGTCGACGAGGTCTTGTCGCCCAGTGCGCTCGGCGCAGGCGAGCAACGTCGGAACGATGTAGCCGGTGGTCTCGGGATAGGACGGTGCCCAGCCGGAGATCGCGCTGTAGTGGCGCGCCACCCCGCCATCGGCCGACGAAGATGCGTCCTGCGCGCGCTCGAGCCAGGCGAGGCATTCCGCGACGAGCCGATCGGGGCCGGGATCGGGGTAGCTGCCGGCACCCCGGCGGTCGGCCGCCGCGATCGCCCGCGCCGCCGGCGGCAGGGTCGGCGCCGCACGGCCACACAGGCGGGCCAGGAAATCTACGGCGGCGCTCAACGTTGCGCGCGCCCGAAGACCCGAAGGCGGGCCTGCAACCGCCCGGCTGTTGCAAACCACCATGGCATCGGGTCGGCGAGACGCCAGAGCGCGTCGTACCGGCGCACCCCCGGCGGAAAGCGGCGCGCTATCGCCTGCCGTCGGCACGACCAGCGGTCGATCCGACCGGCCACCCAGGCGGCGCCCTCAGCCGGATCGACGGCGTCATCGAGGCTGCGGCCTAGCTCGCCGCAATAGGCTGCGTAGGGGATGTTCACCCCGTTCAAGGTAGCGATCTCCTCTTGGAAATCGGTCCGTCCGACAGTCGGCTCGATCATCAGATACCGCCCGGTCCGCGCATCCCGCTTGAACTCCATGCTGCCGACGCCAAAGTACCCGACCGCGGTAAAGAAAGCGTCGGTCAACCGACCGAGCTCCCGGGCCGCATCCGGCGCCGGAACGCAACTCGCGGTCCCGCCTGTCGCCGGCGGCCAGGAGCGCAGCTTGCGGCCGGTGAAGCTGACGGTGGCGCCGGGTTCGCGGGCGCGGTATTGCAGGCAAAAATAGATCTGGTCGTCGCCGCCTTCGATCCACTCCTGGGCGATCATTTCCGCGGCACCATCAATTTCGCCGAGCAGCTTTTCGAGCTGCCCTCGGTTTTGCACCTTGTAGGCCTTGCTGAAGCGGGCCGCATAACGCGGCGTCTTGACCACCGGTTTCAGCACGCAAGGATAGCCGGGCGCATCCGTCGCGGAGAGATCTTCGAGTGTTTTGAGGCGAACCGCGCGGGGTATCGGAAAACCGTGCTCTTGCGCCAGCGTTTGGAAGCCGAGCTTGTCCCCCAGCTGGTTCATCAGCCGATCGTCCGGCATCGAGATGCGATAGCACGACGCAATTCGATGGAGGTCGCGCGAAACCGCCGCGACCGTATCTTCCCGCGTGAGGAAAAGCACGGGATCGGCCTCGAAACCGGCACGCAGACGAAGCAGCGCGTCGATCACCACTGCCCCGGCGAGCGACGACATCTGAACTTTGGTCGCGTAGCGAGTGCGCATCGTCGGATTTGTCGGATCGCGATCGACAAGCCAGGTCGGCACACCCTTGCGGGCAAGGCTGCGTACGACGCCAAGACCGTTGATCTCGGCGCCGACAATGACGGCGGGTGTCATCGCACCGGTGCTGCGATTTTGCGATCTTGCTGGGCCGCGGTCGATATCCGGCCCCAGCCGGACCGCTGTCGAAACCGAGCCACGAGGCCGTCTTGCGGCTTTCATCGCAAATTCCGAAATTTCTCTATCCCGGGGAAGGTCGATGGCGATCTCAATACTGCCAGACCAGCGTGTTGAGCGCGTTTTCCGCGATGCGGCTCAGCGTCAAATACGCGGGCGGCTGCAACAGCGGGCCCGGCCTCTCTCCCGCGGCAACCCAGGCAGTGCCGGAAGCCCCAAACGTCGTGGCGGAAAATTCGCCGTCGTTTCGGCTCAAAAATTCGAGAAGCCGCGTCAGACGCCGCTGATTGACATGATCGCGACGCAACTCGCGGAACCTGAAATCGCTGCGCTTGACGAATTCGAACGGATGGGTCAGCACGACGACCGGCGAGATCGCCGCTCTGCGCGCCAGCCACAACAGCGCCTCCATCTCGCGCCACGACGTGGAGGTGATCGCCATCGTGCGCAGCCGGGAGCCGACCGGAAGACGCAGAGCCGAATAGGTGAATGCGGGAACCTCGAGAACCCCGTCGAACATCCGGCTGCCGCTCGCCAAACGATATTCCGGCTCGGCCGGCTGGTGAACCCCGAGGCCGATATTCGAGCCGAGCGCGATGCCGCACTCGACCATCGCTTGATCGACGACATGGCCACAGGAAAAGCTGCCGGCCCGCAATGCGATGGGCGGTGAAAGCTTCCAGCGCGAAAACTGAGCGAGGCCGAACTCGATCATCATTCGCAGCTCGCCGCGCGATCGAGCGGCGCAGGAATCGTCCTCCGTCGCCGAATGGCGCCAGTGCTCGCCGCGGAACCGGAGCCAGCACGGATGGAGATGAAGCTGCAAGTCATGACCTTGGTCGGCGATGTGTTCGGCGATCCGCCGCATGGGCCGCGCGCCGAAGTAGAAAGATTGAAGAACCTCGACAAAGAAGGTCGCCGGGATGCGAAATTCGCGCAGCGTCCGCAACAGAAAGCCCAGACCCTCGGCACGGCCATCGACCGCGCAGTCGACGAGCTCACCGCTGAGCGGGCGATACCGCTCAGGATCGGCAAACGCGCCGCCGATACTGAATTCGGTATCGACGGTGATGCAAACCTCGGTCGGCGGCAGGTCGCCGTCGTTGGCCGCCGGCGGCGTCGATCTCTGTGCCGGACCCGCACGCATTTCTAACTGTGCCATGCCTCTGAAGACATCGTCGTCAGATCGTAGCAGATCCTGCGGTACGATACAACCATGACTATAGGGCAACAGGATGCATGCGCGGTGTGGGCGAGCGTGGAGTGACGGCGAGAGGAGGCTCTGCCGGGAGTCTTTTATTCTTAATCACGATCGGTCATAAATCGGCCGCCCACGAATATGAAGCTATTCTGCGCCCACAGATGCGGCGGCGCTGCGTTACGGAAGGTAAAATGCTGGCGCTTCGCTCGGCTTGCTGGATTTGGGCTGCCGCTGTCATGGCCGTTATCTTGATACCAGAACATGATTTCGGTGGCCTCGATCGGGCGAACGTCCAAGGCGTCGGCTTTGCTGTCGGCGCGGTGCTGTTTGCGCTGAACGATCGCAGGCGACCCAATTTCTTGCAACCTCGACGCAACGCGCACAGCCTGCTCGGGTATCTCGTTATTCGTTTCGGAAGACACCTCGTCCGCATCGCGGCAATGCTGATCGTTTATGCCGCGTTGCTGGAAATCGGGCAATACGTCGAAGTTGGCCACTCCTTCCGTTTTGCGCGGCTTGCAGCTGATACAGGATGGATTCTGCTCGCTTGCGCGGCATTGTATATCCTCGCTCGCTTTTTTCTGGTCGGTCCTTATCTCGGCCGGATCACGCGGAGGCATCTCGGGCGCGTGTCCGCTGCCTTTCGCTGCGAAGCCGCGTATTCGGCCCTTCTACGCGACATCAGCCAGGCCGCTTATGCGGTCTGCGTAAACCCGTCGCTATCGGCGGACGACCGGCTCGATCGTATTCGCCAGCTACTCGACAAGGCGCTTGCCGCCGAGATCCCAAATCACAATGAAGGTCTTCTCGATACCGTTTTTGGCGCGAGGACATCCAGCTCAGCCCCGCACCGGCCTTGGGTCGATCATGCCACCTCCGCAGTCAGTCCAGAGGAGACAACATGAGTGGCCCACGGCAGGCTGCGCTCGAGGTTGTGCGCCCGCTTTCCCAACAAATTCGTCGGAATATTAGCAAATAATATGCACAAAACGCGCTATCGTATTTTAGCGTCGCTCTGGCTCTCGGGCATGATTTGCGCGGCGCCAGCCGTCATAGCCGGGGCCACTACGCTACGGGCAAACGCTGCGCCAAGGATACAGCTTCGACGCATTGCCAATTCGCTCGAGATGGCCAACCGGACCCCGTCCGCGGTCCGTAATTACCCGTTTCAATTTGGGCGCCCCTTCTTGAGAGGCGCCGTTCCGGCCGGACAGTGCCCGCAAATCATCGTCGCCGGCGACCGGGCGCCGCCGCCGGAACCGCTACCGAGCCAAGCCGATGTCAAAACAAGATATCCCGACGGATCGGTCGAATACGCGGTGATGGCCACTGTCGTGCCGGCCATCCCGGCGGGCGGGACGGTCACGCTGAGCTTCGAGGCCGGGGGCTGCGGCAACGAGCCGCTGACCCGAGCGCAGATGCTCGGGACGAACTTCAATTTCGACGCCCAGATCGCGCTCGCGGTTCCGGCGGGGATCTACGGCGCGTCGCTCGCCACGGCGGCAAACCAGATCTCGACCTGGACCGCGATCACCAATGGCGGCTTCTCGATTGCAGTCAATGGCGCGACCTACCAGCTGACCGGGCTCGACTTCTCCGGCCAGACCGCGATGCGCGGAGTCGCGACCGTGGTCAAGGCGGCTCTGAAAGCCGCCGCGGCGCCAGCCACGATCGCTTATCAGAAGATCGACAACGCGACTGGCGCTATCTCCCGTTTCGTTGTGGTTTCGACCCTCGACGGCCCCGGCTCGACCATCGCGGCCGCGACCGCGCCGGCTTTCGGCACCGATATCTCGGGCCTGCTGGGTCTTGCCGCCGGGAGCGGCCCGACGATCGCCCAGGGCGGCGCACCGAAAGTCTCGGCGCGCACGATGCTGGCGAACGGCGACTACAAGCTGTTGACCTCGGGGCCGGTGGCGCAAACCATCATCCTCGCCGACGACAGCGCTCAGCGCAGATACGACATCGGCTTTGGCGACGGCTACCACCCGCTCCGACCACGCTTTTACGCGACCTTCTGGCCTCTGACGCACCAGGTGCTGGTCCGCGCGGTCGGCGAGAACGACCTGACCTCGGAGGTGGAGGACCTCGCCTACAAATTCACCTTGACCGGCGGGACGGCCGCGGCGGCTGAAGCGAGCGAAGACCTCAGCGGCGCCCAGAAGACCCATCCAAAAAGGCATTGGGCGATGACGGCGTGGTCGAAGAGCTTTTGGCTCGGCGGCACCCCGAGCCCGCAGGTCGACATCGACAACAACCTCGCCTATCTCGAAACGACACGGTTCCTGCCCAACTACGAC
>DATKHX010000435.1:0-10075 GCA_035510075.1 Allostellaceae bacterium | reverse complement strand
CTCGAACAATTCCCAGCACGGCATCGACACGACGGCGGCCTGGACCCCGTCTTTGGCGAGGGCCTCGCGCGCCATCATCGCGATCGACACCTCGGAGCCCGAGGCGAGCAGCGTCACCTGGCGCATGCCCTCGGCCTCGGCCAATACATAGGCGCCATGCGCCGAGCGATTGTCTTCCGACGGCTCGCGTCGCAGCAATGGCAACGCCTGGCGAGTCAATGCCATCAGCGACGGCGCGTCGCTGCGATGCAGCGCGAGCGCCCAGCATTCGGCGGTCTCGACCGGGTCGGCCGGGCGGTAGACATAGAGGCCCGGGATCGCGCGCAACGCGGCCAGATGCTCGACCGGCTGGTGGGTCGGGCCGTCTTCGCCGAGCCCGATCGAGTCGTGGGTCATCACGTAGACGACGCGGACGCCCATAAACGCCGCGAGACGAATCGAAGGCCGGCAATAGTCGGAAAAGGTCAGAAACGTCCCGCCATAGGGGATCAGCCCGCCATGCACGGCGATGCCGTTCATCGCCGCCGCCATGCCGTGCTCGCGCACCCCCCAGTGCACGTAGCGGCCCGAATAGTCGCCGGGCCGGACCTCTTTCAGATCCTTGGCGCGCGTGTTGTTGGACGGGGTCAAATCGGCCGAGCCGCCGACGAGCTCCGGCACGACCCGGGTCAAAGTGTCGAGCACCGTGCCCGAGGCCTGGCGGGTCGCGATCTTGGCATTCGACTTGCGGAACTCGTCGCAGATCTCGGCAATCGCTTGGTCGAAGCCGAACGGCAACTCGCGGCGCTGGCGGCGCAGAAATTCGCTCTTGATATCGGCCGGCACCGCCTGCAGGCGCGCTTCCCACGCCCGGCGCACAGCAGCCCCGCGCGCCCCCGCCTCGCGCCAAGCCACCAGCACATCTTCGGGCACGACAAACGGCGGATAGTTCCAGCCGAGCCGCTCGCGCGCCGCGGCGATCTCGGCCGCGCCGAGCGGCGCGCCGTGCGCCGCCGCGGTGCCGGCCTTGGTCGGCGCGCCAAACGCGATGACCGTGCGGCAGGCGATCAGGCTCGGCCGGTCGGATTTGTGGGCGCGTTCGATCGCTGCGGCGACCGCGTCGGTGTCGTGGCCGTCGATCCGCTCGGCGTTCCAGCCATGCGCACGGAAGCGCAGTACCTGGTCGTCGGAAACCGCGAGGCTGGTCGGCCCGTCGATCGAGATCGAATTGTCGTCGTAGAACACGATCAATTTGTTGAGCCGCAGATGGCCGGCGATCGACAACGCCTCGTGGCTGATCCCCTCCATCAGGTCGCCATCGCCGCAAAAGACGTAGGTGTAGTGGTCGACGATCTCGTTGCCGAACTGCGCCGCGAGCATGCGCTGGGCGAGCGCCATCCCGACCGAGTTGCCAAGCCCTTGTCCCAGCGGCCCGGTCGTCGTCTCGATGCCGCTCGCATGGCCGCGCTCGGGATGCCCGGCGGTGCGGCTGCCGAGCTGGCGGAAACGCTCGATCTCGGCCATCGTCATGTCCGGGTAGCCGGTCAGGTGCAGGAGACCGTAGAGCAGCATCGAGCCGTGCCCGTTCGACACGACAAAACGGTCTCGGTCGGGCCAATCCGGAGCCTGCGGGTCAAAGCGCAGATACTTCGTGAACAGCACCGTTGCAATGTCGGCCATGCCCATCGGCATGCCGGGATGCCCCGATTTGGCCTTTTCGACGGCGTCCATCGCGAGCGCGCGCAGAGCATCGGCCATGTGGCGCAGCTTCGGGTCGCGCGGAGCGGGGAGGGGAGAGGAGGCGGCGGCGGCAGCGTTCGTCATCCCGGCAAGATAGTGACCGCAGCCGCGAGAGCAAGCTCGCCGCGACCGCCCGACCTTCACTTATCGACGGATCTCGCTTCGGCTGTGCCATGCGCCCGCGCGCGGCTGACAATACGGGAAGGATGCCGCCAGGAAGGGTCGCGCCGTCGACGCAATTCCTCGGTTTTGCCGGCCACAGTGAAATCCGCGCCTGCGAGGGTCGGCCCAAGCCGGGTCGCATTTGGGACCGCGAGACAGAATGCCATGCGAGCCGGCCCAGACGCTGAGGCCGGCAACTTACCCTCGGAATGCCGCTATTCTTCGTGCAGCTCTACACCCTGCGCTTGCTCCTAGTCTACCGCTGCAGGGCCGCCGGCATTTCGGTTTCCTCACCCGAGCTTCCCACACCCCCTCAGGGGCGCAGCAATCCGCTGATCTGTTGCGCCTCGCGCAACACCGGCTCGGCGATCGCCCGAGCGCGCTCGGCGCCGTCGTGCAATACTCGGTCGATATAACCGGGGTCGGCCATTAGGCGGCGCATCTCGCCGCCGATCCGCCCCAGCACCTCGACCGACAGCACCGACAGCGCCTCCTTGAATTCCGAAAAATTGCAGCCGGCAAAGCGAGCGAGCACATCCTCCCGCGGCTGGCCGGCGAGTGCCGCATAGATCCCGACCAGATTGTCGGCCTCGGGCCGGCGCTCGAGATCGGCGATCGTCCCCGGCAGCGGCTCGGGGTCGGTCTTGGCGCGACGGATCTTCAAGCTGATTGCGTCGGCATCGTCGGTCATGTTGATGCGCGAGTAATCCGAGCTGTCCGACTTCGACATCTTCTTCGTCCCGTCGCGCAGGCTCATGACCCGCGTCGCCGTGCCGAAGATCTGCGGCTCGGGCAATGGGAAGAAATCGCGTTCGTAGCGGCGGTTGAAGGCGCCGGCGACGTCGCGCGCGAGTTCGAGATGCTGTTTCTGGTCCTCGCCGACCGGGACATGGGTCGCCTGGTAGACCAGGATGTCGGCGGCCATCAGCACCGGGTAGGCATAGAGGCCGAGCCCCGCCGTGTCGCGCTGCTTGCCGGCCTTTTCCTTGAACTGAGTCATGCGGTTGAGCCAGCCGAGTGGGGTCAGGCAGCCGAGCAGCCAGCCCAATTCGGCATGCGCCGAAACCATGCTCTGGTTGAAGATGATGCAATGCCCCGCATCGATCCCGGCGGCGATATAGGCGGCGGTTACCTCGCGGGTCGAGTGACGCAATTCCGCGGGATCCTGCGGCTGGGTCAGCGCATGCAGATCGACGATGCAAAAGATGCATTCGTAATCGTGCTGCAGTGCCACCCAGTTGCGGATCGCGCCGAGATAATTGCCGAGATGCAGATTGCCGGTCGGCTGAATGCCGGAGAAGATACGGTTCATGGCGCGTGTTATCGCCGAGATCGGGCGCGGGTCAAGCCGGTTGCCGGCGCAATCGCCCCCACAAGCCGCGCCAATCGGCGATCCCGAGCGCCAGCGCCAGTGCCGCGAATGCGCTAAGCCCGCAGCCGCACAGCCCGGCCAACGCCGCGATGCGGATCAGCGCCGGGGCGGCGAGCGCCGGGGCGAGCGCGGTGCGCAGCAGCGCCAGGGCCACGCCCATGCCGAGCGACGCGGCGGCGACGCGCGGCAGGTTGCGGCGGGCTCGCGCGTCGAGCCGAAAATGCCCGCGCCGGACCAAGAGGGCGAGCAAGGTCAGCGCGTTGAGCCAGCCGGCGCAGCTCGTCGCTAGCGCGATCCCGACATGCGCCAGAAATTGCATCAGCGTCAAAGTCAGTGCGAGGTTGACCGCCATCGCCGCGACCGCGATCTTGACCGGTGTTGCGGTGTCGTGGCGCGCGAAAAACGCCGGCGCCAGCACCCTGACCAGGACAAAGGCCGGCAACCCCGCGGCATAGGCGGCAAGCGCGGCGGCGGTCGCCGCGGTGTCGGTCGGGCCGAAGGCGCCGCGCTGGAACAGCACCGCGAGGATCGGCTGCGCCAATACCGCGAGCGCCACCGCGGCCGGCAGGGTCAGCAGCAGCGCCAGTTCGAGCCCGCGATTTTGCGTCGTGACCGCGGCGGCATGCTCGCCGAGCCGCAATTGCCGCGACAAGGGCGGCAGGATCGCGGTGCCGACGGCAATGCCGACGACGCCCAGCGGCAGCTGGTTCAGCCGATCGGCGTAGTACAGATACGAAACCGACCCGCCCGGCAGAAACGACGCGAGTGCTGTCGAGATCAGCAGATTGACCTGGGTGACCCCGGCGCCGAACGCGGCCGGCCCCATGATCCCGAGGGTGCGGCGCACCTCCGAGGTGAGGCGCGGCCAGGGGAGCCGCAGCGCCAACCCGGCGCGGGCGCAGGACGACAACAGCCACAGGAACTGCGCCAGCCCGGCGCCGGTGATCGCCCAGGCGAGCGCCCGGCCGTCATGCCAGCCGAACCGCCGCATCATCAGCAATGCCGCGATCAGGAACAGGTTCAAGAGGGTCGGCGTGGCCGCCGCGGCGGCGAAGCGGTCGACCGAGTTCAGCACCCCGCCCTGCAACGCCACGAGTGCAATGAACAGCAGGTAGGGGAAGGTGATCCGGGCGAGGGCGGTGGCCAAGGCGAACTTCTCCGGGTCATCGCCAAAGCCGGGCGCGATCACCCTCATCACCCACGGCATGAAGATTTCGCCCAAGAGGACGAAGATCAACAGTGCCGCCAGCAATACCGCCAGCGCATCTTCGGCGAAGATGCGGGCGGTCTCCTTGCCCTGCACCGCCATCGTGCCGGCGAACAGCGGGACAAAGGCGGCGCTGAAAGCGCCCTCGGCGAACAGGCTGCGGAACAAATTCGGCAGCCGCTGCGCGACAAAGAACGCGTCCGCCACCGGGCCAGCCCCCAGCAATGCCGCAGTCAGAATGTCCCGGACAAATCCCATCACCCGGCTCAACAGTGTGTAGGAACCGACCGTGGTGACGGAACGCAGCAGCGACATGGCAGGGATATAGACGAAAACGACGAACGGGAAAATGCCGCCCCGATCGATCGCGGCGGCTGAGGCGCGCTGCGCCGCCGCTCTCCAATCCTATCCGATCGGGCGCGGGGACGCTTGCCGAAGGCCGCGACCAAGCTCATCTTTATCAAAAGACGGCAGGAGGCCTCCCATGGCGATACATCTTGACCACACCATCGTCCCCGCCCGCAACAAGGAAGAATCGGCCCGGTTCTTCGCCCGGATTTTTGGTCTTGAATACAAAGGCCCGGTCTCGCATTTCGCGCCGGTCCGGATCGACGAAAACCTGACGATCGATTTCGACAATTGGGACCAGTTCGAACGCCATCATTACGCCTTCAAGGTCGGCGAGGCCGAGTTCGACGGGATCTATGACCGGGTCAAGGCGGAGGGTATCGCCTATGGCAGCGGGCCGCGCTCGCACGAGGACATGACGATCAACCACCGCCATGGCGGCCGCGGCTTTTATTTCTGCGACCCGAGCGGCCATTTGCTCGAGGTGCTGACCGCCTGACGCGGGTCCGCCCGCGACACCACCCACCCGAGCGGCAAGGCCGGACCCGCCTTATCTCCGAGGTCGAGCCGATGGCGACCTCGCTGAACGGCCCTGCCGCTAGGGCACCTTCCGGCGGGCCAGAGCCGCGAGCACCGGGATCGCGGCCCGCTGCGTTCGCGGGCCGAGAGCCAATGGCTTCAGCAGCATGCGCACGCTCATCTCGATCGGAAAGTGTGGGCGCATCAGCTTGCGGCATTGGCGCTGAACCCGGTGGCAGACCTGCGCGTCAAACCGCGCGCCCGGCCAGCGCGCGGCGTGGACGTGCTTGAGGACGACGAGGCGGTCCTCGCCGCCGGTCATGCGCAACCGCCGCCACAGCGCCGGCGCCACCGCCACCCGGCCGGGGCGCTCGATTTCGCGGTATTTGCGGAAAAACCGGTAGAAATGCTTGTAGTGGCGGACCTCGTCCTCGGCGATCCGCCGGGTTAACAAAGCCAACACAGGGTCGGGGCTGGCGCGCGACAAACAGGTGTAAAAGCTGGCGGTCCCCATTTCGACGACGCAGCGCGAGGCCATCTCCAGCCCCCTTGCCTGCTCCAGCGCCTCGTCGCAAAACGGCCGAAACTCCTCGATAAAACCTTCGCGGACGGTGTCCCAGGGAAAATCCGGCCAGGCGGTCTCGACGTAATGGCGCAGGGCTCGGCCGTGCTGCAGCTCCTCCGGCAGCCAGTAATCCTTGAGCCACGACGTAATCTCGTCGTCGCCGGCAAAATACTCGATCAGGTTCGCCGTGTAGAGATCGGTGGCGCTCTCCATCAGCGACGCCGCCGCGATCATGTAAAACAATGCCTCGCTGCCCCCAACCGCGTCGCGCCGGATGGCGTGCCAAGGAATGTCGTCAAGCGACCAATGTCGCCGCGTCCGGCGCGGCT
This sequence comes from Allostellaceae bacterium, assembly GCA_035510075.1. Lineage (GTDB taxonomy): Bacteria > Pseudomonadota > Alphaproteobacteria > ATCC43930 > CGMCC-115725 > AP-15. Next base: position 3,854 of record DATKHX010000435.1, on the reverse strand, counting down.
CGGCGACGGCATCCGCTCTGTCAGCGATTGAGGTCGGTGGCTCCATAGCGGTCGGCGCCGATCACGCCCCTAGAAAGTGAACACTGTGCTCTCAGGCCCGAGCCCGAGCAGGACCTGCCCCACTGTCTCGAAATGCGCCTGGCGGCCCTGATATTGCTGCACCACGGCATGGATGTCACGGAACCGGCGCTCGAACGGGTTCTCCTCGAAGATCGCGGTCGCCCCGGCGGCGTGATAGAGCGTGTCGACGGCGTCGCGCGCCTGATGGATTGCCCAGGTCGAGGAGAGCCGGATCGTCGCATTGTGGTCGATGGTGAGCCGGCCCACCCGACCGGCATCGTCCCAGATTTCGTTGAGCGAACGCAGCAGAAGGGCGCGCGCGGCACCGATCCGCGCCTCGGATTGGGCGACTTGCGCCTGGATCAAATTATTGTCGCGCAGCGCGTGCCTGGCGCCCCGCGGGATCTTGTCGCGCGCCAAATCGATAAAGGCGTCGAGCACGCCGCGGGCGATGCCCAGCGCCACGCCCGCGAACCCGGCCGAATAAACGTTGCTGCTGCTGAAGGCGTAAAGCAGCCCCGTCTCGCGCGGCCTCGCCTCGGCGCTGCGTTCGACGCTGTGGTCTTCCGGCACGAACAGGTCGGTAACGGTGTAGGTGTCGCTGCCGGTGCCCCGCAAACCGACGACGTGCCAGGTGTCGGTGATCACGGTGCTCGTCTTTGGAAAAAGCAAGGTGCGGAGGACCGGGCTGCCGTCGGGCCGCAGCCGCGGCGCACCGTCCTTGTCAAAGACCGCGACATGAGCCCCGAGCCAGCTCGCGTGACGGCTGCCGCTGGCAAAACTCCAGGTGCCGGTCAGGCGATAACCGCCGGGCGCGGCGCGGGCTTCCGCCGGGCCGGGCGGCCCCCAGGCGACGATGCCACGCGGGCCACCAAAGATCTCGCGGGCGACCTCCGGTTTCAGATAGGCGGCGGTCACCGTGCAGCCGCAAGCCTGGCCGAGGCACCAGGCGGTGCTCGCGTCGTGTCGGGCGATCTCCTCGATGACCGGGACATAGGCCGCCGGCGGCAATTCGGCGCCGCTCAGGGAGCGCGGCAGCAACAGGCGAAACAGGCCCGCCCGCGCCAGGGCCTCGACGATCGCCTCTGGCAGTTCGCGGCGGTGCTCGATTTCGGCAGCCGCGCTCGCGATCTGTGGGCCTAGTTCCCGCGCACGCTCGAGATACGCCATTTCCGGCGCATCGCCGCCTGCTGTCTGCGAAACCGCCGTCCGCATCCCCACTCCCGCCGCCATCGCCCATGATCGGGCGACCGATTAATATTAGCGCAGACGGGCGCGCGCCAGCTTTTCCCCTTGACTGGCGCGGTGCTGGGCCCCCTTGCAAACCGCGGAACGGCCGAATCGGCCGGATACTGAGCGACAACAGGCAGACCGCCTTCGGCTCGTCGATGCGTGCATGCCGTCGCGGCAGACCGGCGCAGGAATCCGAATTGCGCCGCCTCCGTCTCGGTGGGAGACTTGCCGCCGGCAAAAGCCGGCCGCGGTGGAGGAAACGCTGATGACGGAGAATCGGCAGGTGGCGATCGTCACCGGTGCTGCGAGCGGCATCGGCAGGGCGATGGCGCGGGGGATGCTCGAAGCCGGGATCGATGTTGCCGCGGTCGACCGGGAGGCCAGCTGGCTCGCCGAATTGGATGCCGCCGCCGGCAAGAACCTACCGGGCGCGCTGCGGACCTTGCGTGCCGATCTCGCCGACCCGGCGTCGTTCGACACGATCGTCACGGACGTGCTCGGCCAATCGGGCGGGATCGACATCCTGGTCAACAATGCCGGCATCGGCCAGGGTTCGATCCGCGCCGACCAGCGCCGCAATCCGCTCCGCTTTTGGGAGATCACGCCCGAAGACTGGAGCCGCTTTGTCGCGGTCAACGCGACAGCACCCCTTATGATGGCCCGCGCGGTCGTCCCGCACATGCTGCGGGCCCGGCGCGGGCGGATCGTCACGGTCACGACCAGCCTCGGCACAATGCTGCGCGAAGGTTACGTCCTCTACGGCGCGAGCAAGGCCGCGGCCGAGGCGGCAACCGCGGTCATGGCGGCCGACCTCGCCGGCACCGGCGTCACCGCCAATGTGCTGGTGCCCGGCGGGATGACCGATACCCGCATCATCCCCGACGCGGCGTTCGCCGACCGCTCGCGGCTGTTGCGCCCCGAGATCATGGCGCCGCCGTTGCTCTGGCTGGTCTCGGACGCGGCCGCCAACGTTACCGGCCGCCGGTTTCTGGCGGCGCATTGGGACAATTCGCTGCCGCCCGCCGAGGCCGCCGAAAAGTCCGGCGCGCCGATCGCCTGGAAGGCGATCGCGACGATGCCGATCGAACCCGACTGAACCAAACAGGAGCGCGTCATGGCCGAGGAAACGATCGCGAACACCGCGCAGCGCGAGTACTGGAACACGGTGGCGGGTCCGCGCTGGGTCGGGCTCGAAGGCTTTGTCGAGCGCCGCGTGCGTGCGGTCAACGACCTGCTGCTGGCGCGCTCCGGCGTCAAGGCCGGCGAGCGGGTGCTTGAAATCGGCTGCGGCACCGGCGCGTTCACCGTGCCGTTGGCCGAAGCGGTCGGCGGCAGCGGCGAAGTCGTCGGCGCCGACATCTCCACCGCGATGCTGGCGGGCGCGAAAAAGCGCCTCGCCGAAGCCGGGCGGCGCCACGTCTCGCTGATCGAGGCCGACGCCCAGACCCACAAATTCGCGCCCGGCCGTTTCGACCTCGTCACCTCGCGTTTTGGCGTCATGTTCTTCGCCGACCCGGCGGCCGCCTTCACCAACCTCTTTGGCGCAGCGCGCCCCGGCGGCCGGCTGTGCTGTGCCTGTTGGGGCCCGCTCGACGAAAACGAGCATTGGCTGGTCCCCTACCGGGTGGCGTTGCGTCATCTCGGCCCGCCCGAGCCGAAGCCGCCGCACGCGCCCGGACCGATGGCCTTCGCCGACCCCGATTATGTGCGTGAGTTTCTCGGCAAGGCGGGCTTCGCCGACATCGCGGTCGATCGCGAGCACCCGGAAATTTCGGCGTCGGCCCCGCATGAAGAGGCCGAGCACGCCTGCATCATGGGCCCCTCCGGCCGGCTGATCGACGAAAAGAGGCCCGACGACGCGACCCGCCAGACGATCCGGCGCGAGATCGAAGGGGCGTTTGCCGCGCATGCCAAGGACGGCAAGATGACGTTGCCGTCCACCGTGTTCGTGGTGACGGCGCGCCGCCCGCAGTGAATACCAGCGGCGGCCACACGCGCCGGCCGCACGCATAAGGACGGTGGCACCATGATGCTCGCCAAATTCCGCGGCTGCGGTTACAAGGCGGTATCCACAGCCGCCGAGCCGCCATGCCCGAGGATTTCTACCGCATCAAGCGCCTTCCCCCCTACGTCTTCAGCGAAGTCAACGCGCTGAAGGCCAAAGCGCGCGCCGCCGGACGCGACGTGATCGATCTCGGCATGGGCAATCCCGACGGCCCGACCCCACCGCACATCGTCGCGAAGCTCGTCGAGGCGGTGCAGAACCCGAAGACCCACGGCTATTCGGTGTCGCGCGGAATCGCCGGGCTGCGCCGCGCCTGCGCCGGCTATTACGCCCGCCGCTTTAATGTCGAGGTCGACCCCGAGCGCGAGGTCATCGTCACCCTCGGCTCCAAGGAGGGGCTCGCCAACCTCGCTCAGGCGATTACCGGGCCGGGCGACATCGTCTTGGTGCCGAACCCGTGCTACCCGATCCACGCCTTCGGCTTCATCATGGCCGGCGCTTCAGTGCGCCATGTGCCCGTCGGCCCCGAATTCGACTTTCTCGCCGAGTTGAAAAA
>DATKHX010000434.1:0-4896 GCA_035510075.1 Allostellaceae bacterium | reverse complement strand
CGGCCCGACGAAGCCCTGGTGTTCAAGACCTTTGAATCGCTGAAAGACGGCCGCGCCCGCTTTACCGCGCACACCGCGTTCGAGGACCCGACCACCCCACCCCATGCGCGGCCGCGCGAAAGCATCGAGATCCGCACCCTGGCGTTTTTCTGAACTGCTGGTGCTGCTGTCCCGTCGCGCACAGGAAATGGGCATGCGTCCCTTCGGCCTCGCTTTGCCATTTACCCTTTCCGCCCCTGGGGGCGGAAAGGGTAGGGTGAAGTGGGGGGTTCCAGCGCGCTTGCCGGCGCCCACCTCACCCTCCCACGCCCTTGGCGCCCCTCCCTCTCCCCTGAAGGGCGGAGAGGCGTGAAAAATAGTGAGTGACAGGAGGCGTTTCATGGAGCGCGGGCATCAGATCGACATCCGCAACGTCGCGTACTTCCGCCACGATTATGACGGCGAGCACGCCGACCTCCGCCACCTCTACGAGCAGGCCAAGCTCGACCAGTGGAACGCGGCGACCGATATCGACTGGGCTCAGCCGCTCGACACCGACGGCGGGCTGATCGCCGACGACCTCGTCGACATCTACGGCACCAAATTCTGGGACCGGCTGTCGCCCGGCGAGCAGGTCGCGGTCAACCGCGCCGTCGCGCGCTGGCGGTTGTCGACGCTGATGGCGGGCGAGCACGGTGCGATGCTGGTGTGCAGCCAATTGGTCGAGAACGTCCAAGGCCAGGACGCCAAACTGTTTCAGGCGACGCAGGTCGTCGACGAGGGCCGGCACAACGAGGTCCTGCACCGCTACATGACCCTGCGCCTCGAAGGGCGAAATTACCCGCTCGCCAACAACGTCAAGGAAATCTTCGACACGTTGCTCGGCACCGGGGCCTGGTATTTGAAGACGATCGGCCTGCAACTGGTGGCCGAAACCTTTGCCGTGTCCTTGTTCCGCATGCTCGCCGAATCCTCGAAAGACGCGGTGTTGCGCCAGGTCTGCCGCCGCATCCTGCAAGACGAGGCGCGACATATGGGCTTTGGCATGCTGTCATTGCCGGCGGTCGTGGCCGAGGCCAGTGCCGCCGAGCGCCGCGAGATGGAGGATTTCGCGATCTGGGCCTTGAACCGAACCTTGCGCGGAATTTTCCCGCGCTCCGCCTACGAGGAAATCGGGTTCAACCGCGGCGAGATCGAGGAAATCCGGCAATTGCGCCGCGAGCGCGCGGCTGGCGGCGACGAGACCGCCTTCCGGAAATTCTTCCGCCGCGATCTGCATGCCGGGCTCGTGCGCAATCTGCGCAAGGTCGGCGTGCTGAGCGACCGCGTGGCCCCCGATCTCGAAGCGCTCGGCATCTCGCTCGCCGCCGCGTGACAACTAGCGGCAAGATGCAGAAGTGGTCGTCACCCCCGCGGAAGCGGGGTCCAGGGCAGCCGTCGTGGCCCCTGGCACCTGGATCCCGCTTTCGCGGGAATGACGAGGGGCCGTAGCTTTAGGGAGAGCCAACAATGGCCAACGAGCTGATCTCCTGCGACGACCATATGGATCTGGGGCAATTGCCCGCCGATCTGTGGACGACGCGTCTGCCGGCGGCACTTCGCGACCGCGCGCCGCACATCGAAGAGCGTGACGGTCAAGCGATATGGGTCTGCGACGGCAAGCCGTGGGGCAGCTGGGTCGGCAAGACGCCGGCGAGCGGCAACCAGCGCGCGGTTAAGCCGATTTACACGGCTTTCGACCGCGCCGGCATTCACGACCAGAGCGCCCGCCGGCCGGCGATCCCCGAATTACGCCTCGCCGACATGGATCGCGATGGGGTGCAGACGCAGGTCATCTTTGGCCCGATCTTCCAGATCTCGACCGAGGACCCGGTGCTGCGCGTCGCCTGCTACCGCGTCTACAACGATTGGCTGCTGGAGTTTTGCAAGGCCGCACCCGACCGGCTAATCGGCGCGCCGATGCTGCCGGAAAGCCCCGACGGGGCAACCGAGGAGCTGCTGCGGCTGGCGAAAAAGGGCGGTGTCCGCCAAGTCACGCTGATGATCGCCCAGATCACCCCCAAGCTCGACGATCCGCGCTGGGAGAAGCTGTGGACCGCGCTGGAGGAGACCGGGATCGTCCTGTCCTGGCACATCACCGTGTTCGGCGTGAAGCCCAGCGACCGCGCCGCCGGCAAGGCCGCCAGCGTATTCGCGAACACCAAGGGGTTTCTCGACAACTTCCTCGAACCGTTTGTCGACCTCTTCGCCTGGGGCATCCTCGAACGCCACCCGAAGCTCAAGATGGTCATGGCCGAGGCCGGCACCGGCTGGCTGCCGTGGCTCGTGCAGGAACTCGACTACCGCCACTGGCGGCTGTGGGAAGCCAAGGAATTCTGGGCCGACAAGGGTGGTGCGGCGCTCGAAACCAAGCCCAGCGAATTGTTCAAGCGTCAGATCTGGGCGACCTTCCAGGAAGACTACGCGGCGATGTCGTTGATCCCGTTCTTCGGCGAAGGCCATTTGCTGTGGGCGTCGGACTACCCGCACCCCGACAGCGTATGGCCCAACTCGCGCGCCGCGATCGAGCGCCAGATGAGCGACCTGACGCCGGAGATGCGCCGCAAGCTGACCCACGACAACGCCGCGAAGCTCTACGGCTTGACTTGCTGAGAGCCGTCCCCGCCGACAACTTCACGGAGCTAGTCTTTTAGCTATTGGCTCGGCCCTAAGTCCGGCGGAGACCCTGTACAGCACGGTTCTCCGGCGAGGAGAGCAGATCGGCACAATCACGACAGCAAGCAGCCACCGCTATGTCGACACCTGCTCCAGCACCACGCCCGCCTGCTTGATGCCGAACATGCGGATCAAGGTCGCCGGGAGCAACGCGCCCGGGATCAGGATCCATAGGATCCAGCCGAGATGGTTTGGCCCCAGGGCGTAGAGCGGTCCGAGCAGGGTGACGCCGGCCCAGGCGCCGAGATGGCCGAGCCCGTCGGTCCAGGCGAAGGCTCGCGCGCGGATGCGGGTCGGGTAGGCGACTGCCGTGTAATTGTAGAGATTGAACAGCCACAGCACCGTCCCGATGCGGGCGATGACCATAAACACCGCGATCACCGGCAGGCTCGGCACCAGGTAGATGACGGTCCAGGACAGTATGAATAGTCCCGCCGTCGAGAACATCACGTCGCGCCGCTCGACCCGTTCGCCGAAGAGCGAATTGACCTGAAAGGCGACAAACGTGACGGCGAACGAAGCGGCAAAGGTCAAGAACACGAAATGCGCCGACGCGCCGTGATCGACCATGTAAACCGCGGCGAAGGCGCCGGTTCCGTATATCAGGCCGGCATAGCCCAGCAGCCAGCAGGCGATCAGCACCGTGGTGCGGTTGCGATATTGCCCGGCGGCGAAAATCTCGCGCCAGGAGGCTTTCGCAGCAACGGGCACTGGGTCTCGGCTCCGGTCCGGCGCCGGCAAAGGCCCCGACCCGGCTCGGCGGCAACGCTCCTCGAGCCGCGCGATCTCCCGCTCGGCCGCATCGAGGCGCCCTCTTGCCTCGAGCCAGCGCGGCGATTCCGGCAGCAGCCACAACAACAGCGGCAGCAAAACCACGATCTGGATGGCGGCGCTGACCCACAAATAGAGCTGCCAGCGGCCCGGTATCAGCCAGAAGCCCAAGAGATTGACCGCGACCGCGACAAGTGCCGTGAGCCCTTGCGAGGCCAGCAGCACCCGGTTGCGGATCAGGGGCGAGGTCACCTCCGAGAGGTAGACCGAGTGAGTGGCGACAATCCCGCCGACGCCGAGGGTGCTGAGGATCGAGAGGACGACCATCGCCCAGAAATTAGTGACGTAGGCGAACGGCCAAATGCAGATCCCGCCCAGCAGGGTCGCCAGCAGAATGGCCGGCCGGCGGCCGTAATGGTCGGCCACCCAGCTCATCAGGAAGACGCCGAGCAGAATGCCGAGCCCGACCTGCAGCGCCTGGAGGACGGAATACTGAAGGATGGTGACGATATGGTGCGGGCGCCACACAAAGGGATAGAGGCGCGCGGCGATCCCGTCGGTGTCAAAGATGATGAACCCCCAGGTGACCTGCACCAGGATTGCGATCTGCCACTGCACGCGGGTCAACGGCAGCCGGTCGATACGGGCCGCGATATGGCCGCGGAGCCCACCCGGCAGCGCTGGTTCCGGCGATGCGACGCCCGCAACAGCTGTCTTCGCCATTCGGTTCCCCCTTTCGGCGCGGTGGCCGGTTGCGGTTCGCGCCTGCCGCTTTCCTTCTTTTCCGCAACCCGGCACCGATCCGCATCGCGGACTCTGGAGCGACCGATCGTTAACCATACCGCCGCAGCGGCCGATCATCCCAATTTTATTCGCCGTGGACGGACTGGCGATCGGGCAGCACGACTTTGCAGAAATCGTCGCTTGAGGAATCCTCGCGAGACCGAACCGGCGCGAATGCGCTCACCTGGTATCTGCCGACGCGAAGTACAGTTTCGGGTCGGCGGCTCGGATATGGGCTTCGGGGACGCCGAGCTCGCGGCGGACGATGTTGGTCCCGGCGACCAGCGATACGCATTTGTAGTACGCGATGCGGCGCGACAGCCCCTCGCGGCCAAAGCCGCAATCGGTGGTGATCACCAGCCGTTCCGGTGGGATGTATTCGAGCGCCTTTCTGATCAGCCCGGCGACATGCTCGGGCGGCTCGACGATCGTATTGCAGTGATTGACGACGCCGATACCGATCTTCTTGTCGGTCTTGAGCTTGGCAAAGAGCGGCAAATCCTTGCCGTTGTTGCTGGCGCATTCGAAGGTGATCACGTCGGCGTTCAGCTGCAGCAGATGGGGAAGCGCCCGCTCGTAGCTCGGCACCTCCCAATAAACCCGCTGCTGATTGGGATTGCCCCAGCAGGTATGGACCCAGATCTCGGC
>DATKHX010000433.1:0-4890 GCA_035510075.1 Allostellaceae bacterium | reverse complement strand
AAAAACCTGGTGTCGTGCCTGATCTGCTTGCGGCGTGCCGGTTACGACACGGTGCTGATCAACAACGGCCGCCTCTCCGATAAACTGGTCGATGCCTACCTGCCCTACTGCCACACGGTCATTCTAAAACCCTGCGGGGGGCGCGATTTTGGCGGTTATAAGTGGGGAACGCAATTTCTGGCCAGCCTGGGTAAGAACACCCGGATCGACCAAGTGATCTACTGTAATGACAGTATTTTCATTCGCCCCACTGCCTTCGAGCAACTTTTGAATCGAATAAAGCAATTGGACCACGATTATATCGGCATTACCGAGACATTCGAGATACATCATCACGTGCAGAGCTGGTTTTTCGCGATATCGGCGCGGATTTATCATTCGCCGTTTTACAAGGCCTTTTGGGACAGCTACAAATCCTACTCTCACCGCGTGCATTGCATCAATAACGGTGAAGTGAAAATCTCCAAATTGTTGCTGGGGTCGGGAGTCTTGCCCCATGTGCTCTATACGCAAAGTTCAATCTTAGATTTGATTTTTGCGGGAACATTGGACGATGCGCTCAGCAAGGTGATGATGTTCTTTAGACCCCATGAATATGCGAGACTGATGGACACCATTCGCGACATCGCCTTTGCCGGAATATCCGACACGCAGCTGGTGGTCAATTTTTTAAGGCGCGAGCTGCTCGAGAAGCTCGCGATGGCCAATACGATGCACAACGTCAATTTGCTATTGCTCCGGTTTACCGGGTTTCCGTTTTTGAAGAAGGACCTCGTGCATCGCGCCCAGTATTTTGTTACCCAGGTCGATAACAGCATCGCCGATTGGTCGGGCGTCGACGCCGAGGAGCTGCCGGAAATCTTGGCCTATTACCGCTATCGCGACTCGCTGAGATGGCAGCATTCGTTTTCTGCGATGCTCGCCCGGTTGGGCGTCACGTGAACGGCGCGGGCAGGGAAATCCCGGCCGGGCCGTAATTATCGGGATGCGCTTGCAGCGATGGTCCCGGATGCAGCAATGCTAGCGGATGCGCAAGCCGAGACACCGACACCGGTTCGGGTGACCGCGTTCACCGGCGGGGCGAGGGTGCCGTCTGCCCGGCTCCGCGTGCGGCAATACATTCCGTTGCTGGCGCAGCACGGTGTCGATGTCATCGAGCTGAGCCCGGGGCTCGGCTCCTACCCGCCGGAGGCGCGCTGGAAACGGCCGGTATGGCTGCTCGGCTCGCTGGCGCAGCGGATGCCGCAGATCGCCGCCGGATGGGCAGGCGACGTGACCTTGCTGCAGCGCGAGATGATCTCCACCCTCCCTACGCTCGAAGACCTGACGCGGCGGCCGCGGCTGGTCGATGTCGACGATGCCATTCACCTGTTTCGCGGCGGGAGGGCCGCCAAGCGGCTCGCCGAGCGCGCCGATTTGGTCGTTGTCGGGAACCGGTCGCTGGCCGAGACTTGGCGGCAATGGAACCGCAAAGTCGAAATCTTGCCGACCGCGATCGACACGAGCCTTTACCGCGCCGGGCCGTTCCCCGAGCGCCTCTGTATCGGCTGGATCGGGACCCTTGGCAATTTGCGTTATCTGGAGGGCATCGTGCCGGCGCTGACCGAGATCGTCCGGCGCTTTCCGGCCGTCGCGATCGCAGTGTGCAGCGAGCGGCCCCCCGAGCTGCCCGGCTTGCCCGTGCGCTACGTGCCGTGGTCGGCCGCCGCCGAGGACGACTTTCTCGCCTCGCTCACCCTCGGGCTGATGCCGCTCGACGACGGCCCGTGGGAGCGCGGAAAATGCAGCTTCAAGATGCTGCAATACATGGCCGCTGGGCGCCCGTGTGTCGCCTCGCCCGTCGGCATGAACGAGGATGTGCTGGCGCAAGGCGAGATTGGGCTCGCGGCGTCAACGCAGGCCGAATGGGTCGAGGCGATATCGAGCATCTTGAGCGACCGCCGCGGGGCGGAAGAGCTTGGAGCGGCCGGGCGCGCTCTCGTCCACTCGCGCTACAGCCTCGTCGCGCTGGCGCCGCAACTGGCGCAATTGATCCGCCGTCTCGCGCGATCATGACGGCCGCAAAGCGCCGGGCCTCCCGGCTTCGCTAAGGCAAAGCCGCAATTATTTCGATCGATTGGAGAATGACATCCTCACAGACCGTCCTCGGCGTCCTCGCAGACGCGAGCGCCAGCGCACCGGCGCAATCGAGTCGCACGCTCGCCGCGGTCGCCGATATCCTCGCAGGATTGCATCAGAGCTGGCTGTGGACGACCTTGGCTCATCAGGATTTGAAGCTGCGCTACCGCGGCTCGATCCTCGGCCCGTTTTGGCAAACGATCACGACGGCGGTCATGATCGGCGCCATGGGCTTCATCTACGCGAAGCTGTTTCACACGCCCCTCGAACACTATCTCCCATTGCTGACGACGGGATTGGTGTTGTGGCAGTTCGTATCGGGGATGATCACCGACGGCTGCGGCACCTTCTTTTCGGTGCAGGGCATCATCCAGCAGGTCAAGCTGCCGTTCTCGCTCCACGCCTATCGCATCGTCTACCGCAACCTGCTCATCCTGCTGCATAATTTCGTCATCATTCCGATTGTGCTGATGATGTTTCCGCAGCCGATCCAGTGGCTGCGGCTATTGGAGCTCGGCCCCGGGCTGGCGTTGATTTTGCTGAACGGCGTATGGATCAGCATCCTGCTCGGGATGATCAGCGCGCGCTTTCGCGACATCCCGCCGATCGTCGCCAGCATCGTCCAAGTGGTGTTTTTTATCACCCCGATCTTCTGGCCGGCCGACGGGCTCGGCCCGCATCGCTGGCTCGCCGAGATCAACCCGCTCTACGCCGCGATCGACGTCATGCGAGCACCGCTGCTCGGCCAGCCGCACGAGCCATATTCGTGGCTGATCCTGGTCGCCGTCACCGTGTTCGGTTGTGCGGCGAGCTTCGCCTTTTTTGCCCGCTTCCGCACGCGCATCGCATTTTGGGTTTAGCCGCCGTGTCGTTTTTGCGCCTACATGACGTTTCGATCGAATTTCCGATCTACCAGGCCAGCAGCCGTTCGCTGAAAAAGCTGTTGCTTGCCTCCTCCACCCGCGGAAATCTCGGCCGCGACGCCAACGACCGGGTCAATGTGCGGGCGTTGACGAACGTCACTTTCGAGATCGGCGATGGCGAACGCCTCGCCGTCATCGGTCTCAACGGAGCCGGCAAGACGACGTTGCTCAAGGTCCTGGCTGGAGTCTACGAGCCGACGCACGGACGTTTCACGTCGTCCGGCACGGTCTCCTCGCTGCTCGACATCCAAGTCGGGCTCGATCTCGACGCCACCGGGCGCGAGAACATCATCCTGCGCGGCATGTATATGGGCATCCACCCACACGAAATGCGCGAGCGGGCGGCCGAGGTGGCCGAGTTCACCGAGCTCGGGGAATATCTCGACATGCCGGTCCGCACCTATTCGGCCGGCATGATGATCCGCCTGGCCTTCGCTGCTTCGACTTGCATCCCCCCCGACATTCTGATCATGGACGAGTGGCTGACCGCCGGCGACGCGCAATTCCTCGAAAAGGCCCAGCGCCGCGTCGAGGCTTTCGTTCGCACCTCGAGCATCCTCGTTCTTGCATCGCATTCGCTGGAGCTGGTCGGGCAGTGGTGCAACCGCGGGGTCCTGCTGCACGAAGGACGCGCGCTCGCGATCGGCCCGATTGCCGCGATTGTCGCCGCCTACCGGCGGCTGGCCGAAACCGGGACGCTGCCCGTTTGCCCCGCGGAAGCGGCGCCGGTCGGGGTAACGGAAGGAGCGGCAGCGGCGGCCGGCTGAACCCGAGGGCGATAGATTTGTGCGCCGCCGGGCCGTCAGAACGCGCCGAGGCCGAGGATGCCGTCGACCGGGTCGAGGCCGGCGATGACCCGCTTGCCGATCAGGTCGCGCAGGGTCTCGCTGGTGCCGCCGCCGAGGGTCCCGTAGCGGGCGCCGCGGTAAAACCGCGATACCGGATATTCGTCGGTGAAGCCGTAGCCGCCATGCACCTGGATCGCCTCGCTCGTCACCTTCAGCGCCATCTCGTTGCAGGTGACTTTGGCGACGGCGGCCAATAGCGGGTCGGGGAACGGGTCGGCGCTGGCGCAGGCGCGGTAGAGCACGCTCCTCGCCGCCTCGATCTCGCGGTACATCTCGGCGATTTTCCAGCGCATGCCCTGAAAATCGCCAATGGCGCGGCCAAAGGCCTTGCGTTCGTTGACGTATTTGACCGCTTCCTCGAGGGCGCCCTCGGCGAGGCCGAGCGAAATGCTCGGGTTGAGGCAGCGCTGGGTGTTGAAGGCCGAGAGCAATTTCCGAAAACCGTCTTCGAGCACCAGGTTCTCCGGCGGCAACTCGCAATCCTCGAAGCGGATCTCGTGCAGGTTTTCGCCGCCCATCGTGTGATAGGTGCCGGTGACCGAAAAACCCGGCGTCCCCTTTTCGACGAGCACGCAGCCGATGCCCTCGCGCCCCGGCTTTTTGTCGATACGGGTGAAGACGACGAACATGCCGGCCTCCTCGGCACGGCTGATCAGGGTCTTTACCCCGTTGAGCTTGAGCCGGCTGCCGACCCGGTCGATATTGGTCTTGTAACTGGCGACGTCGGTGCCGGCGTCGGGCTCGGTCATGCAGATCGCGAGCAAGCAGTCGCCGGTGACCACTGCCGGCAGGATGCGCTCTTTGATCGGCTCGGGCGCATAGGCGGCGATGATCCGGGTCTGCACCCCGACCTCGCCCAAGACCGCCATCGCCGTCACATAGCAGACCTTGGCGATCTCTTCGAGCTCCAGCGCGGTATCGATCACCGGCAGCCCGAGCCCGCCATATTCCTCTGGGACCGCCATCCCGAGCACGCCCAGCTCGGCGAGTCGGCGCATGTT
>DATKHX010000432.1:0-7200 GCA_035510075.1 Allostellaceae bacterium | reverse complement strand
TGTCCGGCGCGACCGCAGAGGCGGCCGGCGCGTATGACGAGGGCGCACGCGCGTTCAACCTCGTTCACGGCGACGCCATCGGCTTGTTCGATACCGCCCGGCAGACCGCTCCTCAGTTCGCCATGGCGCACCTGGGAAAAGGCTGGGTGCTGGCGTTAGCCAACGACCCCGGCCTGATGACGCAGGCCGAGGCGTTAGTCGAAACCGCCCGGCCGCTGCCGTTGAACGACCGTGAGCAAGCCCATCTCGCCGCCCTGTCGCATTTGATCCACGGCGCGCGCGCCGCCGCCGTCGCAGTGCTCGACCGCCACCTGATGCGCTACCCTTTCGACCTGGTGGCGCACCAGGCGGCGGCGCTGGCGGACGGCTTTCTCGGGCGGTTCCATTGGGTCCGGGACCGGTCGGCAAGGGCCCTCCCGCTGTGGTCGAAGAATCGACCGGGCTACGGCACTTTGCTGGCGTTTCACGGTTTCGGAGCCGAGGAAGCCGGCGACTATGCCCGCGCCGAGGACGAGTCGCGCGCCGCCGCCGAGCTCGAACCGCTCAGCTTTTGGCCGCACCACACCGTGGCACACGTGATGGAAATGACCGGGCGTCCGGAGGACGGGTTGGGGTGGATGGCTGCGCGCGAAGCGCTGTGGGCGACCCCCGGCCACCCCAACCAGGTCCACATCTGGTGGCACAAGGCGCTGTTTCACCTCGAGCTCGGGCAATACGAGGCCGCGCTCACGGTGTATGACGGACCGATCCGCGCCACGCAACGCCCGCTCGCGCTCAGCCTGACCAATGCAACCGCGCTGTTGTGGCGCCTCGATGTGCTCGGCTACGACATTGGCGGCCGTTGGCGCGAATTGGCGGCGCTGTGGGAAGGCCACGCCGACGGGAAATGCCTCGTCTTCGGCGATATCCACGCCGCGATGGCCGAGCTGGGCTCGGGCCACGAAGTGCTCGTCGAGCGGCGGCTCGAGGCGATGCGCAAGACGGCGATGAGCGAGGTCGAGGCCGCCGGCCTCTATCGCACCGTCGGCATTCCGGTGGTCGGGGGCCTCACGGCGTTCCACCGCGGCGCCTACGCCGAGGCGGTCGAGTTGTTGCTGCCGACCCGGTTCGATCTGTGGCGGATCGGCGGCAGCCACGCGCAACGCGATGTCGTGGGCTGGACGCTGACCGAGGCGGCCGTTCGCGCCGGTCGGCGCGACATTGCCTTGTCGCTCGCCCATGAACGGCTCGGGGCGCGTCCGCGCAGCGCCCCCAACCGCCGCTTTCTCAGCCACGCCGAGAACATCGCCGGCTGATCGCGCGCGACCGCGCCGCCAACGGTTTTACCGCCGGTTGCAAACGGGTGCCGGTCAAGTCGCACGGAATCTGGTCTAGTGCGCGTTCGCAAACGCTAACTTTTTGGAATCGTGGAGGCAATTGCGATTTAATGCGCGCAAGGTCCGGCGGGTTCGGGTAGGCTGCGGATGCATACCGTTGAATCCAAAGCATAACCCTCACCGCCGAAGCCGACGATGCGTCAGGAACGCACTGTCCAGGCCACTATATTCGAGGTCTTTGCCGGGCATGAGATCGGCTGCGAGTTGAAGGCGGTCTCGCCGTGGCTGGATCGGCAGCACGCGCTGGTGAGGGTGGCGGCCGGCGATTTGCGTCGCCACGGTTTGCGCGAGACCGGAGGTCGCGGCCCGCCAGCAGAGACGGTGCCGCGCTGTGCGCTGCTCAAGCAACAGCGGCAGTTGAGTTACGAAGACGATCAGTGCGATCCGGCCCGAGACCTGGGAGGCGGTCAATCGGGCGGTGTTGGCCAGCGCCGGACGGGACAAGCTTGAAAGCGTTGCCATCGTGCGGATCGACAGCACGGTCACCGCAGCGCTGATGCATGAACCGAGCGACAGCGCGCTGTTGTGGGATGCCGTGCGCATCATGACGCGGCTGTTGCGGCATGCTGCGGCGTTGCCGGGCGCGCCGGCGCCTGGCCGAGAACCGCGCAAGCGATCGAGACCAGCCGCGGCAAAGACTACCGGCGCCGGCTCTATCGTGAGCTGATGGCCGCCATCCTTCGCTCGGGCCAGACCGTGCGGTTTCCGGCCCCATCGGGAGCCACTACCCACAAACATTCTATTGTGCTATCTGCCAATCTCTACCGCGGCAAGATCCGGCGTCGCGGGCACTTGGGGGATCGTCTAACGGTAGGACAGCGGACTCTGACTCCGCCAGTCTAGGTTCGAATCCTAGTCCCCCAGCCAACCCTAACATATTGAATTTAGAAGCTGAGCAGCAGGATTTGAGCCAAAAAGAGGCGCCTTTTCGGGGCGTTGAGCGATGCGCTGCGGGGCTACCCTGGCCGCCCCGACTTAAGGGCCGGCGCCAGCCGATTGCGTGGCGAGATCAGAGGCGGGTGGACAACCAGATTGCGAGCCGCGAGCCGTTTTTGATTGCAGCACTGATTAGATCGTAGCCGACGGTCTCTTCCGCGCGGTGCGCAATCGCCGCGTCGCGATGCGCGATCTCGTCGGCGCGGCAGGCAAGGATCATTTCGGTCAGCGCGGGCTCTTCCCGGGCAAGCCGCTCGGCTTGGCGGCGGTAATGCTCGTCGATGACCTCTTCGACGGCGACCGTGCACGCCATCGCTGCGCGTTCGCCGAGCACCGCCGTGGCGGCACCCAGCGCATATCCGGCGAGCGACCACAATGGCTGCAACAGTGTTGGCCGGATCCGGCGCTCGCGCAGCAACGTCTCGAAGATAGCGAGGTGACGCTGCTCGGCTTCGGCCATGCGACGGATTTCGCCGGCGCCGAGGCCGCGTTGCAGCACTTCGAGCTGGCCGCGATAAATCCGTGTCGCCCCGAATTCGCCGGCATGGTCGACGCGCACCATCCGCTCGACCTCGGCTGCGGGCGGGCGGTCGCCGGGCAGACGATGGCGAGGTGCGTCGGTCATCGGGAGCTGCGGGCGATCCCTGCCGGCCTGCGCCCGCGAACCCAAGCGAAACCCGTAAGGCAGATGGCGGTCATCACCAGCGAAGCGAGGAAATTCCAACCGGCGAGCGAGACGCCGAACAGCGTCCACACCGGCTCGTCGCACCGCACCGGCTGCTGGTGCATCAGCTGCGCCTCCAACGCCTCGAGCGTCTCCGGCGTCCCGGCTGCCGCGGTACACGCGCTCGGCCCGGCAAACCAGTGCTGCTCGACCCCGACATGATAAAAAGCGAGCACGCTGCCGACCGCGAACACAGCGGCCAGCAACAGCGCCACCCACGACAGTGCCGGCCGGCTGCCCGCCATCGCCGCGACAAACGCGATCACGATCGCTACGTCCCATGGCCAGCGCTCGGTCAGGCACAGCTCGCAAGGTGCGAGCCCGCCCCAATATTGCGACAGCAACACCGTCGCCATCACCGCGGCGCTCGCCACCAGGACGAAGATCGGGAGAGCCCGCGCCCCGCCCGTCATGCCGTCAATGCTTCGATCAGCGGGTCTTCGATCATCGGTCATAGATAGCGCGGCATCACGACCCCGCCAACGCGAGCGATCGCGAACCGGTTCGTCGCCGGCAGCTTCGCCCGCCTCCGATTTGGTCGGCGCCCAAGTAACCGCGTCTGTTCCGCGCGAGAGCGGCGGCGGAAAGCCGATTTACCCGGGGCAGCCGAAATGGCGATCCCGTCATAGAGTTCTGCCAGCGATATCCGGCTCGTTCGGCCGACGGGTGACGGCCGATATCGGCGATGTAATAGGAATCGCTGCGGTCGGATCGCGGAACACCCGCCTCGGTCTGGGCATTGCAAGGCCGGCGGTTTTGCAGAGCTGAATCAATGCGGGAACTCAGCCGCACCGACAGGACACGGTGCGCCTCGGCGGGCGGCGCCATCGCCACCGGGAAGCTGTCGATCAGCTCATATCGCGTATCAATGCCGTCATCCCAGCGAAGGAAGTCGTGCAAGGACATTCGCTGTTCCGCCAGCTCGCTCAACCCGCCCTTCGCCCGGTGCTCAACACATCAAGGTAGGCTATTCGGCGGCGGCGTCGAGGCCGGGCGCGCCGACCGCATCGATAAACCCGCCCGATTGGCGTCGCCACAGCCGCGAATAGGTTCCGGCTGCCGCGAGCAGCGCCGCGTGCGTTCCCTGCTCGACGATCCGCCCCTTTTCCAGCACGACGAGTCGGTCGAGCCGCGCGATTGTCGACAGCCGATGGGCGATGGCGATGACCGTGCGTCCGCGCATCAGGCTTTCGAGCTGCTCCTGAATCGCCGCCTCGATTTCCGAATCGAGCGACGAGGTGGCTTCGTCGAGCACCAGGATCGGCGCGTCCTTGAGAATGACCCGTGCCAGTGCGATGCGCTGACGCTGCCCGCCCGACAGCTTGACCCCGCGCTCCCCGACATGGGCGTCAAAGCCGCGGCGCCCGTTCCAATCCTCGAGCCCCTCGACGAATTCTGTCGCCTGCGCCTGGGCCGCCGCGCGCCGTACCTCCCACTCGCTCGCCTGCGGCCGGCCGTAGCGGATGTTGTCGCGGATCGAGCGGTGCAGCAGCGAGGTGTCTTGCGTCACCATCGAGATATGGGCGCGCAGACTTTCCTGCGTGACCTCGGCGATGTTGTGCCCGTCGATCCGGATATACCCGCCTTCGAGATCGTAGAAGCGCAGCAACAAATTGACCAAGGTCGATTTGCCGGCGCCCGACGGCCCGACCAGCCCGACCCGCTCGCCCGGCGCGATCGTCAGATCGATGCCATGCAGCACCCCACGTTGGGTGCCATACCCGAACCGCACCTTCTCAAAGCTCACAAGCCCGCGCTCGACCCGCAAAGACATCGCACCCGGCCGGTCGGTCATCTGGTGCGGCACCGCGATCGAGCGCATCCCCTCCTGCACGACGCCGATATTCTCGAAAATCGTGGCCACGTTCTGCGCCACCCAGCCGGCGATGCTGGCGATGTGCCAGGTCAAGGGAAGCGCCATCGCCACTACCCCCACGGCGATGCGCCCGTCGCTCCACAGCCAGATCGCCGCACCACCGGTGCCGACGACCATCGCCGCATTGAGCGCCGCGAGGCTGAGGCCGAGAGTCGTCGTCAGCCGCAGCTGATAGCGGTGCGCTTCGGTCAGGTCGTCCATCGCGTCGCAGACGAAGGCGTCCTCGTCTCGCGGGCGGGCAAAGAGCTTGACCGTCTGAATGTTGGTGTAGCTGTCGACGACCCGCCCGGATAACGCAGAGCGCGTCTCCGACATGCGTCGCGAACGGTTGCGCAGCTGCGGCACGAACCAACGCAGCAAACCCGCATAGCCGCAGAACCACAGTAAAACCGGGACCGCCAGCCGCACGTCGCTCGATGCCAAGAGCGCGATCGCACCACCGCCGTAAACCAGGATGTACCAGACCGCGTTGGTCGCCGAGACGACGCTTTCGCGCAACGCCGGGCCGGTCTGCATGACCCGGTTGGCGATACGGCCGGCATAATCGTTCTGAAAGAAGGTCCAGCTTTGCCGCACCACGTGCCAATGGCTCTGCCAACGGATCAGGTTGGAAAAGCCCGGCACGATCGCCTGATTGGTGATCAAATTCTGCAGCCCCATTGCCAAGGGCCGCGCGACGAGCAGGACCAAAGCCATTCCGAGCAGCAGGTGCCAAGACTCGTGCAGCACCGAGTGTGGCGTGCGGGTCGACACCATGGTCACGACGCGGCCGACGAAGACCGGGACTGTCGTGTCGAGCAGAGCCACGACCAGTCCCGCCGCGAACAGCGCCGCGACCAGCGCGCGCGCCTGACGGGCGTGATGCCAATAGAACGCGCCGAGCCCATCCGGCGGCGGGCCGGGCGGAAGTGCAGTAGGCTCGAGCAGATTCTCAAAAAACGGAAAGACGCGCATGACTTCGATTCATAAGGCAAAGCTTCGGGAGAAGCGGCACCGCTGCCGCCCGTACCGGATCGCGAAGCGGCTCCGAACCGCGACAGCTCAGCCTAGCACATAACCATTCCCAGGCGGTTTGCCGAAAGAATTTGCAGGTTTGTTGGCGTGCGGCTTCCCGGCGACCCGCCGTTACGGCATCTGCGACCCTCGGCTGGCGCCCCTCGGTGCGGCGCCCGGCGCTTGCATGACGGCGCCGTCGCTCAGCACGCGATCGCGATAACGCTCCACCTCGAGGGGGAATCCCGCGTGCGAACGGCCATGTGCAATCCACGCATCCATGTTGCCGGGCCCCCAATTATAGGCGGCGACGGCGTCCGGCCAATTGTCGTAGCGGCTATACAGGCGAGCCAGGTAGGCGCGACCGAGCTGTCGGTTCTCGGTCAAGTCGAAGCGATCCCCGCCCCCTAAATCCTCGGCCGCCGCGGCGGAGACCTGCATCGGCCCCTGCGGCGCGCCGGGTTCCGGGCGCCACATTTCAGGGTCGGCGCCGTGGCTCGATTCGGCGCCGTCTACCGCGAAGGCCACCCGATCGAGATCGGTGGCGGATGCCGGGGCGAAAAGGTCGCGCCTTGGGTTTCTCGCAATGATCTCGAGAGGAAGATCGACCGGCGCCACCTGCATCCCGCGCAGCACAGTCACCGGTTGCTCCGATGGGTTGGCGAACGACACGACCTGCACATCGCCTCCGGTCGGCCGTCGAACCGGCGCCTCGACTGTCGACCCAGGAGCTGCCGTTTTGCCGCGCACGACCTTGACTGGATGCCGTCGCCGATCGGCAAAGGGCACCAGCTCGCTATTCGACGCGTTTTCGCGGATCAGCGCATCGACCTCAGCCGCGATATTCCGCGACACCCGAGCTTTCGACGTGGGCTGCGCTGCAGCGGCCGAGCCGAGCGCAATCAGCCATTCCGCTGCTACTAGCGCGATTATCAAGGATAGGTTTTGACACCCCACGGGCGAAGTGGTGCAAGATCGGACCGTTCCCTGTCAAGCCGCTGGATCGGCGCTTGTCAGCGAATCGGCCAGTCGGCTAGCATCACCCGACACAAGCTCCCCTTCGCGTGCCATCCGAGGACAACGCAATGCCGAAAATCCTGATCATCCATGGTGCCGGCATGAACATGCGCGGCAAGGTCCAGACCGAGATTTTCGGCCCGATGACCCTGCCCGAATACGACGAGCGTATTCGCGGCTTCGCCGCCGAATTGGGGCTCGACATCGAAATCTTCCACTCGAACGTCGAAGGCGAGGTCGTCAACAAATTTTACGAGGCCAACGACAAAGGCTTCGAT
>DATKHX010000431.1:0-5725 GCA_035510075.1 Allostellaceae bacterium | reverse complement strand
AGCTAATGGGTCAGGATCTGGCTGACAAGCTCGAACGGCGCTTTGGCCGCCTGCATGCGCGGCAGCGGCTCGGCATCGAGGACGATCATGAAGCGCGGGCCGCCGGTCGCGGGCGCGGCTCGCTGCGTCCCAGGCGATGGTATCTGAGCCCGTCGCTCATTCGCGGCTCGCTAAAGCTGACGGGCATGTACTGGCGGGCGCGCAAAAACGCCGAGCGGATCCAAATCCGCCGTCATCGCGTGTTCTTGCCGGGGTTGCCCCCTGCCTTCGACGGCTTCACGATCCTGCAGATCAGCGACCTGCATGTCGACATCAGCCCGGCGGCGATGCGCCGGCTGGCCGAGCTCTTGCCGCAGCTCAGCTACGACCTTTGCGTGCTGACCGGGGACTATCGCGGCAAGACCTATGGGCCGTGCGAAGCCACGATCGAGGGCATGGCCCGAATTCGCAGCGGGATCGCCGGGCCCGTCTACGCCGTCCTTGGCAACCACGATTCGATCCGGATGGTGCCGGCGCTGGAGGAGATGGGCATCAACATGCTGGTCAACGAGGCCGAGCCGCTGCTCCGCGATGGCCAGCTTTTGTACCTCGCCGGCATCGACGACGCCCATTACTACCGGATGGACAACATTGAAAAGGCGGCCTCGCAGATCCCCGACGGCGAGTTTTCGATCCTGCTGTCGCATACACCCGAGATTTATCGTCAGGCGGCGCACGCCGATTTCGACCTGATGCTGAGCGGCCACACCCATGGCGGGCAGATCTGCCTGCCGGGCGCCATCCCGGTCACCCTCGATTCGGTATTGCCGCGCCGCATGGGGTCGGGATCATGGCGTTACGGCCGAATGATCGGCTACACCTCGGCCGGGGTCGGATCGTGCGTCCTTCCGGTCAGGATCAACTGCCCGCCGGAGATCACCCTGCACCAGCTGCACGCCGCGCCGCCGCCAGCCTTGTCGCAACCCGCGTTATCCTCACCAGCCTTGTTCTAATAAGGGCGGTCGCGCAGGTCGAAGGCGTAGAGCACACGCGAGAGCGCCAGCTCGCCGATAAAGAAGATCGCCACGCCGATCGCGACATCGGCGATGGTAAGCGACAACGGGCCGATGCAGGCGAGCAGCGGGAACAGCGATTCCGGGATCTGGTCGACACCGACGATCGGGCTGCTCGACGACCGGCCGAGCCGCCGCTTCAGAAAGCTCGATAACAGGTCGCCCACCATCGCCAGGCCGCCGACCACCAGTCCGATCTTCCATCCGAGCCCGACGAGCGGCGCGCTCGCCGTCGTTACCAGGATCGCGCACACCACCCCACGCAGGGTCTTTGCCGGCCCGAACATCGGTTTGCCGTCGAGGAATTCGCGGTCGCCGTCGACAGGGTAGGAAAACCGGTTGCCGAGGACTTTGCTGACCATCAACGGGGTGCCGTTGGCTAAGGTCAGCAGGAATAGAAGTGGTATGATAAAGGGCGACGGCATCGGTCACTGCCCGCTGAGCGACGCCTGATTGGTCCCGCCGAAATCCGCCTC
The DNA here is from genome assembly GCA_035510075.1 of Allostellaceae bacterium. Taxonomy (GTDB): domain Bacteria; phylum Pseudomonadota; class Alphaproteobacteria; order ATCC43930; family CGMCC-115725; genus AP-15. The sequence continues at coordinate 4,197 of DATKHX010000431.1, read as the reverse complement.
CAAGGCACCGCGATCGGCGCCCGAGAGCAACGGCGCTCCCGGCGCCAGCACCCAGCCGGCGACATCGGCGCTCACCATCGGGCCTTCGAGGTCACGCAGCAGCATGTGGTAGCCGTGCCGGTAATAGGCGAAACGGCGGCGGTCGTGCGGCTCCTGCGGCAACGCTCCGACAAATCGGCGCAACGGGCGCTTTGGGATGACCTCGTCGTGCGCTCCGTACATGACCAGCAAGGAAGCCCGCAGTCGCGGCGCCGAATCGAGCGCGGCGTCCATCAGATTGACCAGGCCCCAGATCGTGTCGACGCGCGTCTCCTTGATCACCAGCGGGTCGCGCCCCAGCGCCCGCAGCATCGGGATGTTGTCCGAAGCCAGGATATGGAGGCTCTGGCCCGTCAGTGTTAGGCTGGGCACCAACCGCACCCCGATCCACAGCGCCACCCGCGGCGCGAGGTCCATCGTCGAGCGGCCCCACACCGCCGGCGCCGTCAGGATCACGCCGTCGACATCAGGGGTCGGCGTGCCGCTCTCGCTGGTCATCGCGACCACGGCGACAGCCCCGCCCATGCTTTCGCCGAGCAGGTAGAGCGGTACGCCCGGATAAAGGCGGCGCAGGACGCTGCAAGCCGTCGCCGCATCGCCAGCGAGCGCCGCGCGACCCGGCCACAGCCCGCGCTCGGGGGCGGCGCCAAAACCGCGCTGGTCGTAGGCGTAGGTCGCGATGCCGTCCCTGGCCCAGACCTTGCCCGGCGCCTCGAAAGCGTGGCTGTAGTCGTTGAAGCCGTGCAACGCCAGGATCACCGCTTTGACCGGGCCGTCAGGCAGCCATTTGCGCAGCGGCAAGCGTCGACCGTCTGCGGTGATAAATTCGTTGCCAGTAAACCTCGCTACCGGCCTCGCGTCGGGTGCGGCCCGCGCCGAGCCGATACCGGCAAATTGTGCGGCCTGGTCCGTCGTCGGCGCGCAGCCGCCTGACCCCAGAAACATGAGGATCAACGAAACGCCAGCAAAGAACGGGGTGAGCCGCCGTCGCCCGCTCACGCGCGTCCCGGTCGGCCGATTCTGTCCGCACCCCAGCCCCGCCGGGTCGGATCGACGGAACCGCTCCACGCACGTATCGATACGCGTCGGTGAGGACTGGCGAGGGGGAGGCGGCGGCCCGGTGCCGATCGTTTCACCCGGCAGTCTCGATTTAAACAGCGGATCATTGATCGTATCGCGGCAATGCGTATCATCAGGCCGTTAAACGGTCAACCGGCCGCCGTTGCCGGCGGCTCAGGGGTTTCCGGCTGGTTTATGGGACCTTCAGAAACCATCTATATCGATGATATGGTCGCGGCCTGCAACGGCGGCGGCGGCCCGCTGGGCCATCCGCGGGTCTATCTCAATCTTGCTCCAGCCGGTAAGGTCGAGTGCCCCTATTGCTCCCGGCTCTACGTCAACCGGGCGATGGCCGGCTCCGGTGATCGGGGCGGTCCGGCCGTCTCGACGGCAATCGACCCACCGCACGACCAACCGAAGAGCGCAACCTCTGGATAGCAGGCAGCCGTGGACGATCTGATCGGCACGATTGGCGAGGCAACGAGCGGCATGCCGGGTACGGCAGCGGCCGCTGCCGAGCCGGCGCCCGCGGTTGCACCCCGTCATGTGTTCCTGATCGACGGCTCGGGTTTCATCTTTCGCGCCTATTTCGCGCGGGCGCGGGACCCGAAAGCGGAGCGGTTTCAGAGACAATCGGATGGGATGGCCACCGAAGTGGTCATGATTTTCAGCAACATGTTGGATAAATATCGACGTGAAACCGACGCCGATCACATGGCGGTTATTTTCGACGCGTCCGGTCATAGTTTCCGCAACCGCATATACGGTGACTATAAAGCCAATCGGCGAGAGATGCCTGATGACTTACGCCCGCAATTAGAACACGTCCGGCGCGCGGCTTCGGCTTTTGATATTTGCCGGATCGAAATGCAGGACTTCGAGGCAGACGACCTTATCGCGACTTACGCGCGCCATGCTGTCGAAGCCGGCGCAAAGGTGACGATCCTGTCTTCCGACAAAGACCTGATGCAGCTCGTCGGCGACGAAGTCACGATGCGCGACCCGATGACCGATCGCCCGATTGGCGAGGCGGAGGTGCGCGAGAAGTTCGGCGTCGGACCGGACAAGGTCGTCGAAGTGCAAGCGCTGTGCGGGGACAGCACCGACAATGTGCCGGGCGTTCCGGGTATCGGCGTCAAGACCGCGGCCGAGCTGATCAACACCTATGGCGATCTCGAAACCCTGCTCGCGCACGCCCATGAAATCAAGCAGCCAAAGCGGCGCGAGGCGTTGATCGAGAACGAGTCCAAGGCACGATTGTCAAAGGAATTGGTCAAGCTCGACGACAAGGTGCCGCTGCCCTGCCCGTTGTCGGCGCTCAGGGTGAAGCCATACGACCCGGAAAAACTTTTTCCATTTCTCGACGAGATGGAGCTGCGCGCTCTCAAGTCGCGCATCGAGCGCCGTCTCGACATAACCGCACCCCTCCCGGCCGGGCCTAGCGAGCCGGTGATCCCTGAGGTCCCGCGCTTCACCGCGCCGCGCACCTACGCGCTGATCGAGACCGTCGAAGGGCTCGATCATTGGATCGAGGCGGCGCATGAGGCCGGCTCGGTCGCGATTTGGGTCGCGGCCAGTGCGGTGCCCGGCATGCGGCCGGCGCTCGCCGGGATTGCGCTGGCGTTGTCGCCGGGGCTGGCGGCCTATGTCCCGCTCGGTCATCGGGTGGCGGGCGGGCTCGATCTCGCCGAGGCGGGTGGCATTCCATTCGACACGGCGATCGAAAAATTGCGGCCACTGCTGGAAGACCCCGGGATCCTTAAGGTCGGCCACGACATCAAGACCACGGCGCACCTGCTGTCGCGCTGGGGCATTGCGCTCGCTCCGCACGATTGCACGATGCTGATGTCCTACGTGCTCGACGGGGGCCAGTTCGACCACGAGATCGAGACCTTGGCAAAGCGCTGCTTCGAGCATGAGCTCACGCCGCTCAAGGAGCTGGTCGGCACCGGCAAGAGTCTGATCGCGTTTGCCGAAGCGCCGCGCGAGCGGGCGCGCGACTTCGCCGCCGAGCGGGCCGATACGGCATTGCGGGCGCACATGCTGCTGAAGGCGCGGCTGGTGCGTGACAAGATGACGGCGTTCTACGAGACCGTCGAGCGGCCGCTGGCGCCGGTCGTCGCCGCGATGGAGCGGGAGGGGATCAAGGTCGACCGCGCGGCACTCGCAGAATTGTCGCGCGATTTCGCAGAGCGCATCGCCGAGCTCGAGCGGACGATCTACGCCGCGGTCGGCAACGACTTCAACATCGGCTCGACCAAGCAATTGGGCGACGTGTTATTTGAGAAATTGGGGCTGCCCGGCGGCAAAAAGGGCAAGACCGGCGCTTACGGCACCGACGCCTCGATCCTCGAGGAGCTGGCGCCGCTCCATCCGGTGCCGGCGCGGGTTCTCGAATGGCGTCAGCTGACCAAGCTCAAATCGACCTATGCAGACGCGCTGGGCGAGGAGATCGACGGCGAGACAGGGCGGGTACACACATCTTACGCGCTTGCCGTGGCGGCAACCGGGCGCTTTTCGTCAAACAACCCCAATCTGCAGAACATCCCGATCCGCACCGAGGAAGGCCGGCGCATTCGCCGCGCCTTTATCGCCGAGCCGGGACACGTGTTGCTGTCGGCGGATTACAGCCAGATCGAATTGCGGCTCGCCGCTCATGTCGCCGACGTGCCGGAGCTGCGGCAGGCGTTCCAGGACGGGGTCGACATTCACGCGCTGACCGCGAGCCAGGTGTTCGGCGTACCGCTCGCGACGATGGACGGGGCCACCCGGCGGCGCGCGAAGGCGATCAATTTCGGCATCATCTATGGCATCAGCGCGTTTGGGCTCGGCGCCCAGATCGGCGTGCCGCAAGCGGAGGCTGCGGCCTATATCCGCGCCTATTTCGAGCGCTTCCCGGCGATCCGCGCCTACATGGAGCGGATCAAGACCGACTGCCGCCGCACCGGCTACGTCGAAACGATCTTTGGCCGCAAATGCTGGATATCAGGCATCCGCGACGCCAACCCGGCGCGCCGCGCCGGTGCGGAGCGGCAGGCGATCAACGCGCCGTTGCAAGGCTCGGCCGCCGATATCATCAAGCGCGCGATGATCCGCATC
>DATKHX010000430.1:0-7106 GCA_035510075.1 Allostellaceae bacterium | reverse complement strand
GTGCTGCTGCCGCAGGGCCGCACCTTGCCGGCGGCACGCTCGCGCCTCACCGCTCGCCTGCGGCAGGCGCCTCGAGCTGATACATTCGATCGCCGCGCCCAGTCCGTCATTCCCGCGCAAGCGGGAATCCAGGGCAACGGCTCCGGCGGTGACGCTGGACCCCCGCCTACGCGGCGGCGACGATTATGACCTGAGACTGAGGTTCATCGATACATGCCCGTAACGGCTCCGCCTGGCGATATCCGCGAGGTCGATTTTGCCGACGCGCTCGGCGAGCGTTACCTGTCCTATGCGCTGTCGACGATCATGTCGCGCTCGTTGCCCGACGTGCGCGATGGGCTGAAGCCGGTGCATCGCCGTATCCTGCACGCGATGCAGCAGCTGCGGCTCGACCCCGCTTCCGGCTACAAGAAATGCGCCCGCGTCGTCGGCGACGTGATCGGCAAGTTTCATCCGCATGGCGAGCTCGCGGTCTATGACGCGCTGGTGCGGCTGGCGCAGGATTTCTCGCAGCGCTATCCCTTGGTCGACGGCCAGGGCAATTTCGGCAATATCGACGGCGATAACGCCGCCGCGATGCGCTACACGGAAAGCCGCCTCTCGGCGGTGGCGCAGGCGATGCTCGACGGCATCGACGAGGACGCCGTCGATTTCCGCCAGACCTATGACGGCGAGGACCAAGAGCCGGTCGTGCTCCCGTCCCGCTTCCCGAACCTCCTCGCCAATGGCGCCGCGGGCATCGCCGTCGGCATGGCGACCAGTATCCCGCCGCACAATGCCGGTGAGCTGTGCGCCGCCTTGCTGCATCTGGTGGACGAGCCGGCCTGCGCCATCGAAGCGCTCTGCGCCCTCGTTCCCGGCCCCGATTTCCCGACCGGTGGGGTTCTGGTCGAGCCGGCGGAGAATATCCGCCTCGCTTATCAAACCGGCCGCGGCAGCTTCCGGCTGCGCGCGCGCTGGGCGAGCGAGGCGCTGGGCCACGGCGCCTACCAGATCGTCGTGAGCGAGATCCCGTTTGGCGTCCCGAAGGGGCGGCTGATCGAAAAGATCGCCGCCCTGCTCGAAGAAAAAAAGCTGCCGCTGCTCGCCGACATCCGCGACGAGTCGACAGAAGACGTGCGCCTCGTTATCGAGCCCAAGACGCGCAACGTCGATGCCGGGCTGCTGATGGAGCAGCTGTTCCGCCTGACCGAGCTTGAAATCCGCGTCCCGCTCAACCTAAACGTACTCGACCCGGCGGGCGTGCCGCGGGTCATGAGCCTGAAGGAGGCGCTGCAGGCGTTTCTCGACCATCGCCGCGAGGTATTGCAGCGCAGGAGCCGCCATCGCCTCGCCGCGGTGGCGCGACGCATCGAGATCCTGAACGGGCAGATCGTCGTCTATATCAACCTCGATGAGGTGATCCATATCATTCGCGAAGCCGACGACCCGAAAGCCGAAATGATGCGCCGCTGGGACCTGAGCGAGGTGCAGGCCGAGGCGATCCTGAACATGCGACTGCGCGCCCTGCGCCGGCTCGAGGAAATCGCGATCCGCAAGGAGCTCGACGCGCTGTCGGCCGAACGGGCGAGCCTGACCCGATTGTTGGACAGCGAGCGCCGGCAATGGCGCACGGTCGCTAGGGAGATCGGCGAGACCGCGGCCGAATTCGGTGGCGATACCGCGCTCGGCCGGCGCCGCACCGCGATTGCCGATGCGCCGCCGCCCGTTGATATCCCGGTCGGAGCCTTGGTCGAGCGCGAGCCGGTGACGGTTCTATCCTCGGCCAAAGGCTGGGTGCGCGCGGTCAAAGGGCACGGCGCCGCAGTCACGGAGCAGAAATACAAGGAGGGCGACGGGCCGCGCTTTGCCGTCGCCGCCGAAACTACCGACCGGCTGATCGTGTTCGCGACGAGCGGCCGATTCTATACGATCGGGGTCGACCGGCTGCCGGGCGGGCGCGGCCAGGGCGAGCCGTTGCGGCTGATGCTCGATTTGCCGAACGAGCACGACGTCGTCGCGATGTTCCCTTATCGGCCGGGCATGGAATTGCTGGTCGCGGCGAGCGACGGCCGCGGCTTTGTCGTCGACGGCGAGGAGGCGGTGGCGCAGACCCGCGCCGGCAAGCAGGTGCTGATCCCGGCCGAGGGTGCCGCCGCGCGGATCTGCCTGCGCGCCGAGGAAGGCGACGCCGTTGCCTTTGTCGGTGACAACCGCCGGATGCTGGTGGTCAAGCTCGACGACATCGCGCTGATGACGCGCGGTCGCGGCGTGATCCTACAGCGCTACAAATCGGGCGGGCTCGCCGACGCCAAGGTGTTCCGCCTCGCCGACGGGCTGACATGGCGCCAGGGGGAGAGCCGCACCCGCACCGAGACCGACCTCGGCCCGTGGCTCGGCCCGCGCGGCGGCGCCGGCCGCCTTGTCCCCAACGGCTTTCCCCGCTCCAACCGTTTCGGGTGAGCTGCCCCCGACCGCCCCCATCGGACCGATGCGCGCAGGACGTCACGCGGTTGCAGTGAACCCGTATTGCCAGCCGTGGTTCTTGCCAAAGCGTAGAATGCGCTCATCGTAGGTAACCAGAGGGCAGCCGAGATCGATCGCCGTGGCAATCAACAGCCGATCCGCCGGGTCGCTGTGCGGGAGCTGATGCGGCTGGTAGCTGCGCGAAGCGGCGCGATGGCCGAGCGGCACGGGCGTGATGCCAGGACGTTCGAAAAACCGCGTCACCCAACCCTCGATCGGGAGATCCAGCTCGATCCGCCCGGTATCGACCAGCAGCGCGATTTCCCATATGGTGACCGCGCTCAGGCACAGAGTTCCCCCGGCTCGCCAACAGTTGTCGATCAGGCCGCGCGTTGTGCTGCGTAAGCGATCGTCGCCGGTGTCGAGCCATAGTGCGATGTGAGTGTCGAGCAGCAATGTGTCGTTCACCGGTTTATCTCTTGACCGGACTCGGCCTCGGGTTCGACATCGAGGGCGGGAGCGGTCAGATCCACCCCGTCCCGGACTCGCACCGATCCGCGGTGTGCTCCAAACAGGGAACCCGCCCGCGCATCCTGATCCAGCAGCCGCCGCAAGGCGAGGGCGATCGCTTCGGTCTTGTTGCCGTTGGTCAGCTTTTTGGCCACCGCCTCGATCAAGGCAATGACATCCGGCCGATTGATGGTGACGACATTTGCCCTATTGCGGAGCTAATATCAGCACGTACGTCATTATATAATTATCAGCTAAGGACCGCAACGGGCGATATCCGCAATTCTGCGCGTATTCGCATCGTATGCTCGCGCCAATCGGAACACGTCCCGGCAAGCCGGCATCGCGATCGGCGCTGTTGCCGGCGGTTTGGTCGATCCACTAAAAGCGTTCTCAGCATCCCCGACCGAGATTGCAAGTGCCATGACCAATGCGACAGCCGACCCCGCCGCCACCCTCGATGCGACCGGGCTGTTGTGCCCGCTGCCGGTGTTGAAGGCGCGGCGGGCATTAAAGCCGCTCGCCCCCGGCGCCGTGCTCGAGGTGCTGGCGACCGATCCCGGCGCGGTCAAGGATTTCGAGCATTTCTGCAGCACCACCGGCTGCGAATTGCTAGAGTCGTCCGAGCAACCGGGCGGCGTCCTGCGCTTTCGGATGCGCAAGCCGGGGTAGGCGGAGAAATGATGCAATGATCGCGAGGATGTCTTTCACGCCTCGGGGGGTAAGCGGTTGACGCGACCGTGGTCAGCGGCGGCGTCACTGCCATCTTCCGGATCCGAGGCAGCGTGAACCCAGGCGCTCGGGAGCTGGTCGCGATTCGGCGTAAGTCAGCCGGTGCCGGCACCTGGAAATTTTTCGAGGGTCGCCGGATCGCTGTCTTGGTCTCTCATCCAGCGCTAGCGAGGCCATTTGTCGTCGGCCGCGAATGTTGAACCAAGAATCGTGGGCACGCGACCGCGGACGGTCTGGCGTCGCCATTCCTGCGGTCGCGGGGCTGCTCTCCCTCGCCGCGGGCATTTACGTATTCGCGACCACGACCGCCATGGTGATTCACGGGTGGTCGGCGGTGCCGTATTGGGACCAGTGGGACGACCTGATCCTCAGCCCCAAGCAAGTGTTTTCTCCATGGCTCTACTCTCAACACAACGAGCATCGGATTCTTTTCCCGCGGCTGTTCTTCGCGATAGACACGTTCGCCTTCGCGGGAACCAATAAATTTAATTTCTTTTGCAACGTGACATTACCGCTGACCTTGGCGGGGTTGATCATTTTAGTCGCGCATCGTCACATAAGTCGCAGCATCACCGACACGCTGTGGCTCGCCGGTATTGTCCTCACGCTGCTGTTTTCGGCGATGCAATATGAAAATTTCCTCTGGGGCTTTGAGGTCATTTATTTTTTGGTCGAACTCGCGGGGACGGCCGGCATGATCTGCCTCGTCCTCGGGCAGCGAAGCCTGTCGAGCCTGATTGCGGCGATAGGGTTCTCGGGTATCGCCGTGTACACGCTTGCGGGCGGCATCATCGTGCCGTTTCTGGCGATCCCCATCGCGTTTTTGGCGGGACGTTCGAAGAAACAGATCGCGGTCGTCGCTATTGCGGCGGCGACCCTGCTCGCCCTCTATGTGCATGGCTACGTCTCGCCGTCGGGTCATTCCAATCCGTTTCGCACGCTGCTGCATCCCGGGATCGTGCTTTACGCGCTTACCGAACTGGGAAACCCGTTTAGCCTGCTGTTCCAACAATTTCACGTTTCATATTACCCGTATTTGCCCTTCGGCTTTGGCGTGCTCGGCGTGACGCTGTTCGCAGCGGCAGGGCTTGCTTACCTGCGCCCCGGCCAGACTCTTCGCCAGCCGGAGCTGGTTTTTCTCGGCATCGCCGGATGGTTTGTCGCGACCGCTTTTCTGACCGCATTAGGACGGCTGAAATTCGGCTACAGCCAAGCGCTTTCGTCGCGGTATGCATCGCCGATGCTGTTGTTCTGGTTGTCCATTGCAATGCTCGGAGCGATCGGCGTTCAGAATCGCCGTCCGGGTTTGAAGCCGCTTGCGATGGTGCTCAGCCTCCCCGTTCTATTGATGCTGACTTACGCACAATCGGGGTTCGTCAAAACCGGGTTGGCATGGGCGTCGCCGCGCCGCGAGGCGATGACGGCGCTGCTCGCAAACGTCGATGATCACGATGCCCTCGTATCTGTTCACCCGGTTCCACAATTGGTGATGGAGAGGGCGGCCGAGCTCAGGGCGCAGCACCTCGCCGTCTTCGCCGAGAACTGGAGCGGCTGGCTCGGCACCCCCCTTGCCGATCATGTGCGGTTCGCCAATCCGGCCGAATGTCAAGGCGCCATCGACCAGGTGACGCACCTTCCGTCATCCGGGCGGCCTCAGTGGCGGGTCAGCGGCTGGGCCTGGGATGTCGTACGGCGCGAGGCGCCCGAGCGAATTGTCCTCGCCGACGATGCTGGACGGGTCGTGGGTTACGCGCTTACTGGATATCCGCCAACACCGGGCCGCCCGAAGGGAAGCGGATGGCTCGGCCATTTCACGGCTGAAAAAGCGGCCTCGGCGACGGGCTATGCGCTGGCCGATCGGGAGCGTACCGCCTGCCGGCTTCCGGCTGCTAAACCGCGCTAGCGCCCCGGCCCGAAGAGACGGTCTTCGCCTCGCTCGGGATTCTCCACGGGGGGCGGCCCGTCGAAGCGAGGAGGGACTTTTACTGGCGCTCTGGGGGGACTACCAACATGACCATGTCATCCTTGACCGACACGCTCGCTCTGCGGGAACAGGTGCGAGAGACATATTGGAAGCGGCGCGACCCCATTCTTGACGACCGGATGCTGTGGCGCGCCCAGACGTTCCGTCACATTATGCATCTGTTGCCGGGACAAAAAATTCTCGAAATCGGGTGTGGCGACGGCGCGTTCACCCGGCAACTGGCCAAGGTAACGCGCAGCGAGTGCCCTTTGACGGTCGTCACATTTGCCACCAATGCGGCGCGTCCCTCGGGATTGGCGCCGAATATCGAATTCTTTTCCTGTCCGTCGTTGCAGGGCATTCTCGATGGGCGCCATTTCGATTTTATCGTTGCGCACGATATGCTCGACAAGCGCAACGCCGCGTGGCTTCTTCAACAAGTATTCGTGCTGTTGTCGGCCGGTGGCCGCGTCTTGTTCTTCGAAAGCAATCCGTGGAACGTCATTCGTCGGCTGCGGCACGCCATCGGGCGCCTCGTTGGCCGCCACGATCCGCGCTTGCTGCTGAGCCGCCCTGATATGTATGAACTACTTTCGGAGCTAGGATTTGTTCGTATATTTGCTGTGTTCAACGATTTTGTATATCCGCCGCTGACATCAAAGGGGATTTGGCTGCTTCGAAACCTCTCGATCATCTTGGAGAACGTACCGGCCTGCCGGACCTTGGCGGGGTCGATTCTCCTCAGTGCCCAAAGGCCGCCGCCCCCCGCGGCGCTTCCGCGAGTGCAATTAACCATCGACCGGATCTTTCTGCATGCAGTTTCCGTGGTCGTTCCCTGCCACAACGAAGAAATGAATGTTGGTCCGCTTGTCCATCGCCTGATCGAATTATTCGATCCCTATATTTTTGAAATTATTCTCGTCAACGACAACAGCCAGGACGAGACCGGCAGCGCTATCGACCAGCTGGCCAGTCGAGATCCCCGTGTCAAGCCTCTCCACAGGGCGCCCCCAAACGGTGTCGGGCGCGCCATTTTGGACGGATTGCAAGCGGCCACTGGAGAGTATGTGCTTTCGTTGGATTGCGATTTCCAGCATCTCCTTCCGGAGATTCGGGATCTGTTCGATGGGCTCGCCGAAGGCTATGACGTCGTGATTGGGAGTCGGTTCTCTCGGCATAGCGTCCTGCTTAACTATCCGGCCATGAAGATCGTCGCGAATCGCGCGTTTCATCTCATAGCCCGCATAGCGCTGGGTGCCAAATTCCGCGATGTCACTAATAATCTGAAGCTAATGCGCCGGCACGTGGTGCGCGAGCTGTGTTTGCTCGAGCCGGGTTTTGCGATCAACGCGGAAACCGGATTGCAGCCGTTTCTGATGGGCTGTCATGTCAAAGAGGTTCCGATCTCATGGATCGGACGAGGCGTCGATATGGGTCTGTCGTCGTTTCGCGTTCT
>DATKHX010000429.1:0-5481 GCA_035510075.1 Allostellaceae bacterium | reverse complement strand
CATCGCGGCCGAGGTGCTGAAGGAGGAGGACGCCAAACAGCGGTGACCGCGTTCCGCGCGACGCGCAAGACCCTGACCGTCGCGGCGCTCGGGACGACCCAGACGCTCGCCTGGGCGTCGAGCTATTACCTGCCCGCGATCCTTGCCGAGCCGATCGCCGCCGGGCTGCACGTGTCGAAATCGCTGTTCTTTGGCTTGTTCTCGGCCTCGCTGCTGCTGCAGGCCGCCCTCGGCCCGGCGATCGGGCGGGCGATCGACCGCAACGGCGGGCGCGGCGTCCTTGTGCTGTCGAATTTGGTGCTGGCGGCCGGGCTCGGCTGGCTGGGCCTGGCCCAAGGGCCGATCGGGTTGGCCGGAGCCTGGATCGTGCTCGGCCTCGGCATGGCATTGGGGCTCTACGACCCCGCCTTTGCGGCGCTGACCGCACTCTATGGCCGCGAGGCGCGCAGCGCCATCACCGGCATCACGTTGATCGCCGGGTTTGCCAGCACGGTCGGATGGCCGCTCTCGGCTTGGCTCGACGGCAATTTCGGCTGGCGCGGGGCGTGCTTCGGCTGGGCGGCGCTCAACCTTCTGGTCTGCCTGCCGATCAACCGGTTTTTGATCCCCAAGCCGTCCGCCCCGATCGCGCCGGAAGCGACGCAATCGGCGGCGCCAACTCCGGCCAACGGCATGGTCGTCTTGGGCTTTGTGTTCGGTGCTGTCGGCTTTGTCACCGGCGCCATGGCGGCGCACCTGCCCCATCTGTTGGAGATGGCGGGCGCCTCGACGACGGCGGCAATTGCCGCGGCAGCCTTGATGGGGCCGGCGCAGGTCGTCGCCCGGCTCTTCGAGTTCGGCGTCCTGAAGCGGCTGCACCCGCTGGTCTCGACCCGCATCGCCTTGATCTTGCATCCGCTCGGCGCGGCTCTGCTGGCGACGTTGGGCGCGCCGGCGGCGGCGGCCTTCGCGATGTTGCACGGCGGCGGCAACGGCCTGCTGACGATTTCGCGCGGGACCCTGCCGCTTGCCTTGTACGGCCCCGCGGGCTACGGCCGGCGCACCGGCATCATCGTCGCCCCGGCGCGGGTGACGACGGCTGCCGCGCCATTGCTGTTCGGCCTGCTGATGACCCATATCGGCCTCGGTGCGCTGTGGGTGTCTGCCGGCCTCAGCCTCGCCGCACTGGCGGCGCTGGCGTTGCTGCGGGTCCAACCCGAAGCAGCACCCGCGCCGGGCAATTAGCGCGGTTTTCGATCAGGTTGGATCGCCCCCTCACTCGGCTCCGAGTAGGGCTCCGCTAAGCCTCGCCGACTCTACCCCTCCCTCTCCCCCCTGAGCGCGAAGAGGGAAGGGTGAGGGGGTGGCGCCCGGTTATGCACCTCGATTGGAAACCCGCTAACAGAAGGTCTGCGCCATCGGCCGGATCGTGAACCCGGCCTGCTCGAGCTTGCCGCGCACCCGCTCGGCCATTGCGACGGCCGCCGGGTTGTCGCCGTGGACGCACACGGTGTCGATCGCCACCGGGATGCGTTTCCCCGAGGCGCTGATGATCGCCCCTTCGCGCACCATCGCCTGCACCCGCTGCGCCGCCTCCTCGGCATCGTGCAGGACGGCACCCGGCAATTTGCGCGAGACGAGGTTGCCGGTGTCGTCATAGGCGCGGTCGGCGTAGATCTCGCGCGCCATGCGCAGGCCGAGTTCGCCGGCGGCGCGCTCCAGCTCGGTGCCGGCCATCACAACATAGATCAGCCCGCGGTCGACATCGGCGACGGCGCGGCCGATCGCGAGCGCGGTTGCGCGATCGACGGCGGCGAGATTGGCGAGCGTGCCGTGCGCCTTGACATGGCCGACACGGTGGCCAACCGCGCGCGCCACACCCTGCAAGGCCCCGATCTGGTAGACGACCATCTTCTCGATGTCCTCGGGCGTCTCGCCCTGGATCATGCGGCGGCCAAAGCCCCAGACATCGAAAAAGCTCGGATGCGCGCCGACGCCGACGCCGTTTTCCTTGGCCCTGGTCACGGTATCGAACATGACGAGCGGGTCGCCGCCGTGAAAACCGCAGGCGACATTGGCCGAGGAGACGATCCTCAGCATCTCGACGTCGCTGCCCATCGTCCACGCGCCAAAGCTCTCGCCCATGTCGCAGTTGAGGTCGATCGCACCCATCGTGGCTCCTCCGAACGGCAGACCAATATCAGTAGAAATGGCTTGTCCAGGCGCATTCGGAAATAACCCGCCGACCGGCTTTCGTCGCTCGTCACGCCTGAATGCGCTAGACTGCGGCCATGTCCGAGCGTGAGGGGAGACCGTCGCCCGAAGCGCTGCTGGCGGCGGCAAATCATGAAGGCCGCGGCCGGCTGAAGATATTTCTCGGCGCCGCACCCGGGGTCGGCAAGACCTACGAGATGCTGCTGAACGCGCAGGCGAGGCGGCGCGACGGCGTCGATGTCGTCGTCGGCATCGTCGAGCCGCACGGACGGCGCGAAACCGAAGCCTTGCTCGACGGGCTCGAGGTCATTCCGCGCCAGCAGGTCGACTACAAGGGGCATTTGCTGGCCGAGATGGATCTCGACGCGATCCTCCAGCGCCGGCCGCAGCTCGTTCTCGTCGACGAGCTGGCGCACACCAACGCCCCGGGCTGCCGTCATCCCAAACGCTATCTCGATGTCGAGGAGCTGATCGCCGCCGGGATCGACGTGTTTGCAACCTTGAACATCCAGCATGTCGAAAGCCTGAACGATGTCGTCGCCAAGATCACCCGCATCCGGGTGCGCGAAACCGTGCCCGACAGCGTCCTCGACCAGGCCGACGATATCGAGGTCGTCGATCTCGCGCCCGATGACCTGATCAAACGCCTCAACGAAGGCAAGGTGTACGTCCCGCAGCAGGCCGAGCGCGCCGTGCGCCATTTCTTCTCGACCGGCAACCTGACGGCGTTGCGCGAACTGGCGCTGCGGCGCACCGCCCAGCGCGTCGACGAGCAGCTGCTCTCGCACATGCGCGAGCACGCGATCGCCGGGCCCTGGCCTGCCGGCGAACGGCTCTTGGTCTGCATCAGCGAGGCGCCGAGCACCGCCGGCCTGATCCGCTATGCGAGGCGGGTCGCCGACCGTTTGCGCGTGCCGTGGACCGCGATCTATGTCGAGACCGCCCGCACCCAGCGCCTCGGCGATGTCGAGCGCGACCGCGTCGCCGACCATTTGCGACTGGCGGAGCGCCTCGGCGCCGCGACGATCACCCTTTCCGGCCGCAGCATCGCCGACGAGCTGATCGCCTATGCCGGCCCCAACAACATCACCCAGATCGTGATCGGCAAATCAGCGCGCTCGCGCTGGTTCGAGCTGGTGCACGGCTCGGTCGTCCGCGAGCTGATGCGCCAATCGGGTCAGATCAGCCTGCATGTGATTTCGGGCGACGCCGAGGAGCCGGTGCCGGCAAAATCGGTGGCGACCCGTCCGCCCGCGGAAGTCGTCCGCGCCGAGCCCTATTTCGGCAGCGCCGGGGTCGTTGGGATCGCGCTCGGCAGCAGCCTGTTTCTGCAGAAATTCGTCGCGGTGCAGAGCATCTCGCTGGTTTTCTTGACCGCGGTGCTGGCGGCGGCCGTCGCCTGGGGGCTGCTGCCGTCGCTGCTCGCCTGCGTGCTGAGCGTGCTGGCCTACAATTTCTTTTTCCTGCCGCCGCTTTACACCTTCTCGATCGGCGACCCGGAAAACGTCGTAGCACTGTTCTTTTTTCTGGTCGTCGCGGTCATCGTCAGTAATCTGACGGCGGCGACGCGCAGCCAGATGGTCAATGCCCGCGCCCGCGCCAAGACGACGGCCGAGCTCTATGCGTTCAGCCGCAAGATTGCCGGGATCGGGGCGCTCGACGATTTGCTGTGGGCGACCGCTTACCAGATCGCCTCGATGCTCAATGTCCGCACCGTGCTCTTGATGCCCGCGGGCGACGGCGAGGGGCTCGAGGTTGCGTCCGGCTATCCGCCCGAGGACCTCCTCGACGACGCCGACATGGCGGCGGCGCGGTGGACCTGGGAGCACAACCGGCCGGCCGGGCGCGGCGCCGACACGCTGCCCGGCGGCAAGCGCCTGTTTTTGCCGTTGCGCACCGGCAGCGGCCCGGTCGGGGTGATCGGCATCGACCGCGACGCGCCGGGGCCGCTCCTGACCCCGGACGGGCGCCGTCTGCTCGACGCGCTCGCCGACCAGGCGGCGGTCGCGATCGAGCGCATCTCGCTCGCCAAGGGGCTCGACGAGGCGCGGGTATCGGCCGAGACCGAACGCCTGCGTGGGGCGCTGTTGACCTCGATCTCGCACGATCTGCGCACCCCGCTTGCCTCGATCCTCGGCGCGGTGTCGAGCCTGCGGAGCTTCCCGGCGAAATACGGCGCGGCCGAGCGCGAGGAATTGCTGGCGACCTTGCAGGACGAGGCCGAGCGGCTGAACCGCTTCGTCTCCAACCTGCTCGACATGACCCGGCTCGAATCGGGCGCTGTCGAGCTGAAGCTCGATCTGCTCGATGTCGGCGAAATCATTGGCACGGCCTTGCGGCGGGCGGCAAATGTGCTGGCGCGGCACCAGATCGAAGTCGCGGTCGAACCCGAATTGCCGATGCTGCGGCTCGATGCCGTGCTGTTCGAGCAGGTATTGTTCAATCTGCTCGACAACGCCGCCAAATATTCGCCGCCCGGCAGCCGCATCGACATCCGCGCCGGCCGCGACGGCGAATTGATCGAGATCGAGATCGTCGACGAGGGGCCGGGCATTCCGCCCAATGACCTCGAGCAAATCTTCGACAAATTCTACCGCGTCCAGGCGCAGGACCGCCGCCGCGCCGGAACCGGGCTCGGGCTTGCCATCTGCCGCGGCTTTGTCGAGGCGCTCGGCGGCTGGATCGACGCCCGCAACCGCCGCGACCGCTCGGGTGCTGTCCTGACGATCCGCATGCCGGTCGTGCCCGAAATCACGACCGAGCGACGGACCGTGATGGCGCATGGCTAACGCGCTAACCGTGCTCGTCGTTGACGACGAGCCGCCGATCCGGCGGCTGCTGCGCACGACGTTGACCGCCGACGATTATCGGGTCGCCGAGGCCGACAACGCTGCCGCCGCACTGCAGCTGATGGCGGCCGAAAAGCCCGATCTGGTGATCCTCGACCTCGGTCTGCCCGATCGAGGCGGCCTCGATTTGATCGCCGAGATCCGCAAAAGCTCGCGTGTGCCGATCGTGGTGTTGTCGGCGCGCCACGACGAGCGCTCGAAGGTCGCGGCACTGGATCTCGGCGCCGACGATTATGTCGCGAAGCCCTTTGGCATGGCCGAGCTCTTGGCGCGGATGCGCGCGGCGTTGCGCCATAGATTTCAGGCGCAAGGCGAATTGCCGGCCTTTGTCTCTGGAGACCTGATCGTCGATCTGGTGCGCCGCCGCGTCACCCGCGGCGGCAACGAGGTCAAGTTGTCGCCGAAGGAGTTCGACCTCTTGCGGCATCTCGTCATGCAC
>DATKHX010000428.1:0-6138 GCA_035510075.1 Allostellaceae bacterium | reverse complement strand
GCATCGCGGCACCATCGCGGCTGATTCCCACCGCCGACTAGTCGCAAAACCCGGATCGACCAACATCTCTGCAGCCCTGCGGCTCACGCGGGGTGCTGATCGCCGCCGCGGCCTCAGTCGTGCCGTTGCTGCCGCTAACTTTGTTGTTGGGGACAGCCGCTCGCGCAAATTGGGTCGGCGTCGAAAACTTCAGCCAAAACGTTTGAACCTTTTGCCGGCAGCTGTGTTTGGCGAGGGATGCTGTTACAAAATCCAGAACAAGAATGACCCTGACCGTTCTGATCACGGGCGGCGCCGGGTTTATAGCGTCCCATTGCGCGGCACTGCTGCTGCGCCAAGGATGCGAGGTGCGGGCGCTCGACAATCTCGACGCGCAGATCCACGGCGCTGAGCGCCGCCCGCCCGCTTATCTCGACCGCCGCATCAATTTGGTCGTCGGCGACATTCGCTCCCCTCGGCTGGTCAGGCGCGCCCTCGCCGGCGTCGACGCGGTCATCCATCTCGCCGCGCGGGTCGGGGTCGGGCAGAGCATGTACGAGGTTGCCGACTACACCGACGTCAACTCGCGCGGAACCGCCGTTTTGCTCGAGGCGATGGTCGAGCGTGCCAGGCGCCGGCCCTTCGCCCGCCTCGTCGTCGCTTCGAGCATGAGCGTCTATGGCGAAGGGCTCTACCGCACGGCGGATGGCACCTTGGTTCCCGTGGTCGAGCGCGCCGCACGGCGGCTCAAATCCGGCTTATGGGAGCCGACCGACGCCGACGGTGAGCCGCTGGAGCCGCTGCCGACCCCGGAAACCAAGCCGGTGTCGATGGGTTCGGTGTATGCGCTGTCGAAATACGACCAGGAACGCCTGTCTCTGCTGGTCGGCGGCGCCTACGACATCCCGACCGTCGCGTTGCGCTTTTTCAACGTCTACGGGCCGCATCAGGCGCTGTCCAATCCCTATAGCGGCGTGCTCGCGATTTTTGCGGCGCGGCTTCTCAACAATCGGTCGCCGCTGGTTTTCGAGGACGGCGAGCAGCGCCGGGATTTCGTTTACGTCGGCGACGTGGCCGAGGCCTGCCGCCTTGCGCTCTGTAGCGATGCCGCGATCGGACACGCGATCAACATCGGCAGCGGTCGCGCGGTGACGATCAATCAGGTCGCTCGCCTGCTCGCCGAAGCTCTCGGAGTTGCGATCGAGCCGGAGGTCACCGGCGAGTGCCGCGTGGGGGATATTCGCCACTGCTTTCCGGATATTTCGCAAGCCCGGTCGGTGCTGGGCTACCGACCGCGGACGACGCTCGAAGAGGGCGTTGGCAAGCTCGTTGCCTGGCTCGACGGGCGGGTGGCGATCGACCGCGTCGGCGAGGCGTTGACCGCCCTGGCATCGCGCGGGCTGACGGTGTGACCGTCAGGGTGCAGCTGAAATGAAGGTCGCACTGGTCAACCCCAACTGGGATTTTGCCGGCAGCATCTATTTCGGCTGCCATGAGCCCCATTTGCCGCTGGAGTTCGGCTATGCGGCAGCGCTGCTCGCCGCGGCCGGGCACGATGGCGCGATCATCGACGCGCAGTCGGAATGCCTCGACGACAACCCGCTCCGCGCGCGAGTGGCCGAATTTGCCCCGGATACGATCGTCGTGGCCACCGCTCCGAGTTACCTGTTCTGGCGCTGCGCCCCGCCTGAGCTGCGCGTGCCGCAAGCCGCGCTGGCGGCGCTTTCAGGCATCGCGGCGACGACGGTCGCCATCGGCCCGCACGGCTCGACAACGCCGCGCGCCGCCTTGACAAAGCTCGGCGTCGAAGCGGTCGTGCTCGGCGAATGCGAGGAGGTGCTGGCCCGGATTGCCGATATGCCCCGCGATGAGTGGCGTGGCATCGCCGGGTTGTGCCATCGCGTCTCCGGGGAAACCGTTGTCCAGGGCGGCCCCCAGGCCGCGGACCTCGCCCGGCTGCCGGCGCTGCGCTGGCCCGCCGCGACGTTAGAGCGTCACACCCATCATCATCACCGCTTCGATGCCGCACCCGCCGTGCCCGGAGCGGAGATCGAGGCCTCGCGCGGCTGCCCCTATCACTGCAGTTTTTGCGCGAAAGAGAATTTTCGCGACCGTTATCGACGGCGCCCGCTCGCGACGATCCTCGAAGAACTCGATGGCCTGATAGCCGCTGGGGTCGGCTACGTCTATTTCATCGACGAGATCTTTCTGCCTTGGCGCGAGCTTCTCGAAGCGGTGGCGGAACGTCCGGTCGCGTTCGGCGTCCAGACCCGCATCGATCTGTGGCGCGCCGACATGCTAGACCTGCTCGGCGCTGCCGGCTGCGTGTCGATCGAGGCCGGGGTCGAGAGCCTGACCGCGGAAGGGCGCGACTGGCTCGACAAAGATTGCCGCGCCTCGACCGACGAGCTGACCCGCCGCCTCGTTCATGCCAAGCGCTCGGTGCCGTTCGTGCAGGCGAACCTGATCGCGACGGCGAGCGACGATCCGGCCGCGGTCGTGCGCTGGCGCACCGCGCTCCGGGCCGAAGGGGTGTGGGCCAACGAGCCGGTGCCGCTGTTTCCTTATCCCGGCTCGCCCGATTACCGGCGGTTGTGGGGCCTGCCCGACGATTTCGCCTGGGAGCGCGCGGTCGACTACTACCTCGATCGCCATGCCGCGTTCAGCGACATCCAGGAGGCTCGGCCGCGGCGGCTCCACGAATTGGAGGTGGCGAACAGGTGACCGGAGGGCCGCCGACCGTGCTGATGACCGCCGACGCGGTCGGCGGGGTTTGGTCTTATGCCCTGGGCCTGTGCGCTGCGTTGTCGGACATCCGCTTCGTGCTGGCGACATTGGGGCCGCGCCCGCGGGCGGCGCAGCGCGCCGCCGTCGCCCCACTTAAAAACGTAGTGCTGGCGGAGAGCGACTTTAGTCTCGAATGGATGGCGGGCGGCCAAGCCGATGTCGGGGCCAGCAGGCGTTGGCTCGAGGCGCTCGCCGGGCGGCACGGCGTGGATCTCGTGCATGTCAACGGCTATGCGCAGGCGTGCCTCGACGGCCCCCGCCCGACAATCGTGGTGGCGCATTCCGACGTGCTGTCCTGGTGGATGGCGGTGCGTCGCGAGCCGGCGCCACCCGAGTGGCGCGACTATAGCCGACAGGTCGTCCGCGGCTTGCGCGCCGCTGACCGCGTGGTGGCGCCGACGCGCGCGGTGCAGCACGATCTGCAACGGCAATATGGGCTCACGTTGTGCAATGCGAGCGTCATCCCGAACGGCGTCGATGTCGGGGCGTTCGCGCCGCGCCGAAAACAGCCGGTGATCACGGCTTCCGGCCGGGTTTGGGACGCCGCCAAGAACCTGCGGCTGCTCGACGACATCGCCCCGGAATTGCCATGGCCGATCGAGATCGCTGGCGACGTGACCCATCCGGGGAATGGGGTCGCCCGGCTGCGGTTTGTGCGGCCGCTCGGCGTCCTTGGCCCGACCGAAATGCGCGATCACCTCACTGAGGCGGCGATCTTCGCCGCGCCGGCGCTATACGAGCCGTTCGGCCTCGGGATCCTCGAAGCTGCCGCCGCCGGATGCCCGCTGGTGCTGGGCGACATTCCGTCGTTGCGCGAGAATTGGGACGGCGCCGCAATCTTCCTGCCACCCGATGACCGCAGCCAGTGGCGTAGCGCGCTCGCCCGCCTGATCGGTGATCAAGAGGAGCGCGAGCGCCTCGCGGCGGCGGCGCGCGCCCGTGCCGAGCGGTTCACGCTCGCCCGCACCGCCGGCCGCTACCGCGCGCTCTATCGCGCGCTGACGGCCGGTGCGGCCGAGCGCCGGGTGGCGTGATGGCGAAAATCGTGCTGTTCTGCCACTCGCTGCGCTCCGATTGGAATCACGGCAACGCGCATTTTTTGCGCGGCGTTATGAGCGAATTGCAGCGGCGCGGGTTCGAGGTGGCGGCATTCGAACCCGAAAACGGCTGGAGCGCTCGTAATCTCGCCGCTGATCTCGGCGGGACCGCACTGGAAGCGTGGCGCGCGGCTTATCCCGATCTGCCGGTCGCGGCCTATGACCCGGCGCAATTCGACCTCGACCGGGCGGTCGACGACGCCGATCTGGTGCTGGTGCACGAGTGGAACGATCCGGCGCTGATCTCCGGCCTCGCCGCGCGCCGCCGGGCGGGAGCCCGCTATCTGCTGCTGTTTCACGACACCCACCATCGCATGGCAAGCGCGCCCGATGAAATGGCGCGGCTCGATCTCGACGGCTTCGACGCGGTGCTCGCCTTTGGCGAGGCCCTGAGCGAGGCCTATCGGCGCCGCGGTTGGGGCCGGAATGTCTTCACCTGGCATGAGGCCGCGGATTTGCGGTTGTTCCGGCCCTGCCCAGAGCTGCCGCGCGAGCGCGATCTCGTCTGGGTTGGCAATTGGGGCGACGGCGAGCGTGCCGCCGAGCTTCGCGAGTTCCTGGTCGAGCCGGTAGCGGCGCTCGGCTTTTCGGCGCGCGTGCACGGTGTGCGCTACCCAGCCGAAGCCCGCGCCGAACTCGCTGACGCCGGCGTCGAGCACGCCGGCTATCTCCCGAACTTCCGCGTGCCGCAAGCCTTCGCCGCGGCTCATATGACTGTCCACATCCCGCGCCGGCCGTACGCACGGATGTTGCCCGGCATCCCCACGATCCGGGTGTTCGAGGCGCTCGCTTGCGGGATGCCGCTGGTTTCGGCGCCGTGGGATGATTGCGAGAATCTCTTCGCCGCCGGCGAGGATTACCTGGTCGCGCGGGACGGCGCCGAAATGCGGCGGCATCTTCTCGCGATGCGGCGCGATGCGGCGTTGCGTGCCCGACTGGCCGAGTGTGGACGAGAGACGGTCGTGGCGCGTCATAGCTGCGCGCACCGGGTAGACGAGCTGCTCGCCATCTGCTCCGAGTTAGACGGCGGCCTCGCCGACCCGGCAATCGCGGCTGCGCAATGACCCCGCTGACGATCGCATTCTTTGGGTCGAGCCTGGTCTCGGCCTATTGGAACGGCGCCGCCACCTACTATCGCGGGATATTGAAAGCGCTCGCCGCCAACGGGCACCGCATAAGCTTCTACGAACCCGATGCCTACGACCGGCAGAAGCATCGCGACATCCCGGACCCCGACTGGGCGCGGGTCGTCGTCTATCCGGTAGATGACGAGGCAGGTGTCGAGCGCGCGCTCGCCGAGGCGCGGTCTGCCGACCTGATCGTCAAGGCGAGCGGCGTCGGTGTTTTCGACGCGCTGCTGGAGGCGCGCATGCCGGCGGTCAGGCGCCGCGGGGCGATCGCCGCCTTCTGGGACGTCGACGCGCCGGCGACGCTCGACCGGGTCGCCGCCAACCGCAGCGACCCGTTCCGCGCGCTGATCCCGGATTATGACCTGATCCTGACCTATGGCGGCGGGCCGCCCGTCGTCAACGCCTATCGGAGGTTCGGCGCCCGCCGCTGCGTTCCGATCTACAATGGCCTCGATCCCGCCACCCATCATCCGGTGACGCCGGACGAGCGCTTTGCCTGCGATCTCGGGCTGGTCGCCAACCGCCTCCCCGATCGCGAGCGGCGGATAGACGAGTTCTTTGTCGGCGTCGCCGGGGATCTGCCCGACCGCCGCTTCGTGCTCGGCGGGAATGGCTGGGCCGACAAGGCATTCCCGGCAAATATCCGCTATCTCGGTCACCTCTACACACGCGACCACAATTCGTTCAACGCCTCGGCATTGGCGGTGCTGAACGTCAGCCGCGACAGCATGGCTGCTTACGGGTTCAGCCCGGCGACGCGGGTCTTCGAAGCCGCCGGGGCGGGGGCCTGCATCATCACCGACGCGTGGGACGGGGTGGCACAATTCTTCGAGCCGGGGCGCGAGATCCTGGTGGCGGAGGATGGCCCCGCGGTGGCCGAGCAGCTCGCGCGGCTCACTCGCGACGCGGCTCGGCGTATCGGTGCAGCCGCCAGGGCTCGGGCATTGGCCGACCACACCTACGCGCAGCGCGTCGCGTTGTTGCAGCAGGTGCTGGAAGGGGCGGATCGATGAGCGCCGCGGTCGGACGGCTGGGCCGGCTGCAGATTGTCTTTCTCGGCCTGTCGATCACCTCGTCTTGGGGCAACGGCCACGCGACGACCTATCGCGCCTTGCTGCGGGCATTGTGCCGCCGCGGTCACGAGG
>DATKHX010000427.1:0-4318 GCA_035510075.1 Allostellaceae bacterium | reverse complement strand
GACATCGATTCGGCCGCGAACGCGCTCGCCTTCGCCGCGCTCGCGCTCGGCCTCAACATCGTCGTCGGCTTCGCCGGCCTGCTCGATCTCGGTTACGCCGCGTTTTTCGCGATCGGCGCCTATGCTTACGGGGTTGCCAGCTCGTTTCAGCTGCAGCCGGAGTGGACGAGCTTTTGGGAGCCGTTCCGCTGGCTCGACCTCGTCGCCCGGATCCCCGGAACGGGCGGCGACGTCGTCCATTTCCAGGTGTCGTTCTGGCTGATGCTGCCGATATCGGCCGCGATCGCCGCCTTTTTCGGCATCCTGTTCGGCGCTCCGACGTTGCGCCTCAGGGGCGATTATCTGGCGATCGTGACCTTGGGCTTTGGCGAGATCGTGCCGATCGTCGCGCGCAACATTCCGAGCGTGACCAATGGTGCGATGGGCTTGAACGGGGTCGCCGCACCGCACCTCTTCGGCTACAGCTTCGGCATCAACGCGACGCCTTATTATTACGTCGGGGTCGGCATCGTCGCATTGCTGATCGCGACCAGCCTGCGGCTCAAGGATTCGCGCATCGGCCGGGCGTGGATGGCGATCCGCGAGGACGAGATCGCCGCCGCGGCGATGGGCGTCGACCGGGTCCGGTTCAAGCTGCTCGCCTTTGCGATCGGCGCCGCCTTCGCCGGTGCCACCGGCACGTTCTATGTGGCGAAATTGCAGACCGCGACCCCGGAAATGTTCATGTTCCCGGTATCGGTGATGATTCTCGTCATGATCGTGTTCGGCGGCATCGGCAGCGTGTGGGGGGTAGTCGTCGGGGCGCTGCTGCTGCAGATGCTGCAATCCTGGTTTCTTGAGGATTTGTCGCAATGGCTGCACGCGCTCGGCCGGCTGATCGATGTCGGCTGGCTGCAGCATGTCGAGCTCGCCTCCTCGATCGAGCTGATCTTTGGCGTGATCCTGGTGCTGATGATGCTTTATCGCCGCGACGGGCTGATCCCGGCGTCGCGGCGCACGCCGCCCTTGAGCCTCGACGAGCAGGCGGCGCAAGTCGGGCGCGGCGGCTTCGACGGCTTGCGGGCGCTCGCGACGGAAGAACCCGGCCCGGGCGGGCCGCTGCTCGACATCGACGGCCTGACCGTCAGCTTCGGAGGGCTCGTCGCGTTGCGGTCGGTTTCGCTCAGCGTGCCGGCGCATTCGGTCGTCGCCGTCATCGGCCCCAACGGCTCGGGCAAGTCGACCCTGTTCAACGTCGTCACCGGGCTCGTCGCACCCGACGGCGGCGCCGTCCGTTTCGCCGGGCGGGAGATCGGGCGGTTGCCGCCGCACCGCGTCCTCGACCGCGGCATCGCCCGTACCTTTCAGAACATCCGCCTGTTCCCCAACCTGACAGTTCTCGAAAACGTCATGATCGGCATGCATGCACGGCTCGGCACCGGCGCTGCCGGCGCCTTGCTGCGGTTGCCGAAGACCCGCCGCGAGGAGGAAGAGGCGCGCGAGCGCGCGCTCGAAATCCTGGCGCTGTTCGGCAATCGGCTGCTGCCGCGCGCCGCCCATACCGCCGCGAGCCTGTCCTACGCCAACCGCCGGCGGACCGAGATCGCGCGCGCGCTCGCCTCGCGGCCCAAGCTCCTGTTGCTCGACGAGCCCACCGCCGGCATGAACCCGGCCGAGACCCTGGAGCTCGCCGACCAGATCAAGAGCCTGCACCATTACGGGCTGGCGATCGTGTTGATCGAGCACAAGCTCGACGTCGTCGTCAGCCTCGCCGACAAGGTCGTCGTGCTCGACCACGGCGAGAAGATCGCCGAGGGGCCGCCCGAGGCGGTGCGCCGCGACGAGGAGGTGATCCGGGCCTATCTCGGCCGCAGCGCGGTCTTCGCGTGAGTGCGAGCCCGCCGCTCCTCGAATTCAAGGCGGTCGACACCCATTACGGCGACCTTCATGTCCTGAAATCAGTCGATTACCGGATCGATGCCGGCGAGATCGTCTGCCTGCTGGGCGGCAATGCCTCGGGCAAATCGACGACGATGAAGGCGATCATGGGGATCGTGCGGCCGAGCCGCGGCGAGGTCGCCTACGAGGGCCGGACATTGAGCGGCGTCACCACCGCCGAGCGGGTGCGCCGCGGCATCGCCCCGGTGCTCGAAGCGCGGCGGCTGTTCCCGCGCATGACGGTCTACGAAAACCTCGAAATGGGCGCTTACACCCGCCCGCGCGGACCCGAATTTCACGAGGATCTCGAACGCGTCTTCGCGCTGTTCCCGCGCGTCGAGGAGCGGCTGCGCCAGCTCGCCGGCACCTTGTCGGGCGGCGAGCAGCAGATGGTGGCGATCGGCCGCGCGTTGATGGCGCACCCGAAGCTATTGTGCATGGACGAGCCGTCGATGGGGCTGTCGCCGGCCTATGTCGAGCAGGTCTTCGACATCATCCGCGAGATCAACCGCCAGGGAACGACGATCTTCATGGTCGAGCAGAACGCCAACATGGCGTTGTCGATCGCCGACCGCGCCTATGTCTTGCAGACCGGGCAGGTCGTGCTCAGCGGCCCCTCGGCCGAGCTGCGTCAGAACGAACAGATCCGCCGCGCCTATCTCGGCGAGATGACCGTCGCCTAGGCCGGGCGCCGGCGTAAGCATCGCTCCGCCACACTCGGCTGCGCGCGCAAGCCTTGCCAATCGGCGGCGAATCGATAATTCCTGTCGAAGCATGGTGACCGCCGTTGACAAGCTCGCCTTTGACGCGGCGCAGGCGACGCGGGTCGGCTGGTACTTTGGCCAGAAGCTGCTCGCCGCGCGCCTCAGCCGTCCGATTCCGCTGCCCGAACGGCTGCGCGGGCGACCGATGCCGGGCCGTCGCCGCATCCTCGCCGATCTGCGCGCGTTGTTCGAGCAAGATTGGCGCAACATCGAGGCCGGCTGTTATGCGTTGCCGGCCGACGGTCTCGGCGGCCCGGTTGCGGCATTGCGTCGCGCGCTCGATTTCTTCGCCGATCTCGCCGCGGTCGAAGAGAGGCGGCACGGCGACCCCAAGGAACGGCTGCTGCGCGACCCGCCCCCGGGACCGTACCCGCGCTACTACCTGCAGAATTTCCATTTTCAAAGCGACGGCTATCTGAGCGAGGCCTCGGCCGAGCGCTACGACCATCAGGTCGAAGTGCTGTTTGGCGGCGGGGCGGCGGCGATGCGGCGCCAGGCGCTGCTGCCGTTGCGCCGGGCGCTCGCCGAGTGCCGCCTGAACCGGCCGGGGGAGCCGCGGCTGCTCGACCTCGCTTGCGGCACGGGCAGCTTTCTGCGCGAGGTCAAGGCGAATTGGCCGCGCCTCTTTGTCACCGGGCTCGACCTGTCCGCGCATTATTTGATGGTCGCTCGGCGCGAATTGGCGTCGTGGTCCCGCATTCGGCTCGTTGAGGGTGCGGCCGAAGCGATGCCCTTTGCCGACCGCGAATTCGACGTCGTCACCTGCATCTATTTGTTTCACGAATTGCCGCCGCGGGTTCGCCGCCTCGTGGCTGCGGAAATCCGCCGTGTGCTGCGGCCGGGTGGGACTTTGATTCTCGTCGATTCGCTGCAGACCGGCGACGAGCCCGATTACGACGCGATGCTCGATTCGTTCCCCGCCGCGTTTCACGAGCCCTATTACGCGAGCTATCTGCGCGAGGATCTCGATCGGCTGATGAGCGCGGGCTTCACCCCGGCCGGACGTTTCCCCGCCTATTTTTCCAAGGTCCTCAGCTACCGCCGCGCGCCCGAGAGCGCTCCCTCCGCCAAATAATTTCGATAAGTCGCGGGCGACATTGCCGTTTTTTTGCCGTCATTTGGTGCCAGCGATGCTCTGCTGCTGATGCGGGCTGTCGGCTGTCGACCGCACGGGGGTGCAAAACGGTCTCCGACCCGCTCCATCAGCCGCTACTAATAGATACCAGTTGCGGCACGACCACAAGGCTGGTACTCTATTTTGTGGGGGTGGATCGTTGATCCACAGAATGCGGGGGAATCGATGGAAATCACCTGGACTCCGGAACGGGTCGAGCGGCTGAACCAGCTGTTTGAGGAAGGGTTGCCGACTGCCGAAATCGGCCGCCGGCTCGGGCTTACCAAAAACGCCGTGATCGGCCGGCTTTACCGCAGCGCGATGACAAGGCGCGAACCGCCGCCAAAGCTCGAGCCGCGGCGCAACGTCTTCGAATTCGCCGGGCCGAGCTGCCTGTGGCCCTACGGCCATCCAAACGACCCCAACTTCCATTTTTGCGGGGCCCGCCCGATGGCCGGCAAACCCTATTGCGAGGAGCACGCCGCCCTCGCCTACATCCGCCCCAAGGACCAGAACGCCGCCT
>DATKHX010000426.1:0-6289 GCA_035510075.1 Allostellaceae bacterium | reverse complement strand
ACATGGCGACTATCCGGCGCGGGTGGCGCTGTCGGCCTGGGGCACCGCCAACATGCGCACCGGCGGCGACGATGTTGCGCAGGCATTGGCCCTGATGGGCGTTCGCCCGGTATGGGAGCCGGCCAGCGGCCGGGTGACCGGATTTGAAATCCTGCCGGCCTCGGTGCTCGACCGGCCGCGGGTCGACGTGACCCTGCGCATCTCGGGATTTTTCCGCGACGCCTTTCCGGGGCTGGTCGACCTCGTCGACTCGGCGGTGCGTGCGGTCGCGGCGCTCGACGAGCCGCCGGACGTCAACCCGCTCGCCGCTCGCTTTGCCGCCGACCGCGATGCGCTCGAAGCCGAGGGCGTGACGCCGCAGGACGCGGCGCGGCGCGCCGGCTATCGCGTCTTCGGCTCGAAGCCGGGGGCCTACGGGGCCGGCTTGCAGACCCTGATCGACGAGCGGATCTGGGAGGACGAGGGCGACCTCGCCGAGACCTGGCTCGGCTGGGCCGGCTACGCCTACGGCGCCGGCGCCGAGGGCCGGGCCGAGCGGCCGATGCTCGAGCAGCGGCTCGCCGCTGCCGACGCGGTATTGCACAACCAGGACAACCGCGAGCACGATTTGCTCGACAGCGACGACTACTACCAGTTCGAGGGCGGGCTGGCGCTCGTCGTGCGGCATTTGTCGGGGCGCGTCCCGGCGGTCTGGCACAACGACCATTCGCGGCCCGAGATGCCGCGCATTCGCAGCCTGCGCGAGGAGATCGGCCGGATCGTCCGCGGGCGGGCGGCGAACCCGCGCTGGATCGCTGGCGTGATGCGCCACGGCTACAAGGGGGCGGCCGAGATCGCCGCGACGGCCGATTACCTGTTCGCCTTCGCCGCGACCGCGCGCGCCGTCGACGACGCGCATTTCGAGGCGTTGTACGACGCTTATATCGCCGACGAGCAGGTGCGCGATTTTATGGCCGGCAACAACCCGGCCGCCCTGGCTGAGACCAGCCGGCGGTTTCTCGAAGCGATCGACCGCGGTCTGTGGCGCCCGCGCCGCAACAGCGCCCGCGATGCGCTCGTGCAATGGAGCAGCGGCGCGTGAGTGATCCGGTCGAGACCGAGGAGGAGGTCAACCGCCGCCATAACGAGAAGGCGGCGCGGCGCAAGACGGCGCGCGAGCGAATGCTGGCGACCAAGATCGAGGAGCGCGGCCTCTTGATCGTCCACACCGGCACCGGCAAGGGCAAGTCGACCGCCGCCTTCGGCCTTGTGCTCCGCTGCCTCGGCCACGGCATGCGGGTCGGCATCGTGCAGTTCGTCAAGGGGGTGTGGAATACCGGCGAACGCACGGCGCTCGAACGCTTTGGCGACCTCGTGACCTGCCGCGCGATGGGGGAAGGGTTTACCTGGGACACCCAGGACCGCGCCCGCGACATCGCTGCGGCGCGGCGCGCCTGGGAGGCCGCGAAAGGGATGATGGCCGACCCGTCCTACCGGCTGGTGCTGCTCGACGAGCTGAACATCGTGTTGCGCTACGACTACCTGCCGGTCGAGGAAGTCGTGGCGGCGCTGACGGCGAAGCCGCGCGACCTCCACGTCGTCGTCACCGGCCGCAACGCCAAGCCCGAACTGATCGAGATCGCCGACCTCGTCACCGAGATGACCCTGGTCAAGCACCCGTTTCGCGGCGGGGTCAAAGCCCAGCAGGGCATCGAGTTTTGACGAAGGGCTGCGGCGTGGCGCTCTCACCCCCTTGCCGGGACTTGGTCCGGACATCCACGTCTGACCGCCGGGGTGAAGAAAGCCGTGGATGGCCGGGTCAAGCCCGGCCACGGGGTTCATGAAGCCCCGCGCGCTGATGCTGCAGGGCACCGGGTCGGATGTCGGCAAGTCGTTGCTGCTGGCGGGGATGGCGCGGGCCTT
The DNA here is from genome assembly GCA_035510075.1 of Allostellaceae bacterium. Classification (GTDB taxonomy): domain Bacteria; phylum Pseudomonadota; class Alphaproteobacteria; order ATCC43930; family CGMCC-115725; genus AP-15. The sequence goes on along the minus strand of DATKHX010000426.1, from coordinate 4,387 downwards.
TGCCCGGCGCGGGCTGCGGGTGCGGCCGTTCAAGCCGCAGAACATGTCGAACAACGCCGCCGTTGCCGCCGACGGCGGCGAGATCGGCCGAGCCCAAGCCTTACAGGCGCGCGCCTGCGGGGTCGAGCCCGCGACCGACATGAACCCGGTATTGCTGAAGCCGCAATCGGAGGGCGGTGCGCAAATCGTGCTCGGCGGCCGGGTGTCGGGCAATGCTTCGGCGGCGGAGTACCGCCGGCTGGCGCCGACCCTTCTGCCCTTGGTGCTGGCAGCATTCGGCCGGTTGTCCGAGAATGTGGATCTGGTGCTGGTCGAGGGCGCCGGCAGCCCGGCCGAGATCAATTTGCGCATTGGCGACATCGCCAATATGGGTTTTGCCGAGGCGGCGGAGGTGCCGGTGGTGCTGATCGGCGACATCGAGCGCGGCGGCGTCATCGCCCAGCTGGTCGGAACCCATGCGCTGTTGTCCGAGAGCGAGCGGGCGTTGCTCGCCGGCTATGTCGTCAACAAATTCCGCGGCAACGTGCGGTTGTTCGACGGCGGCGTCGCCGCGATCGGCGCTCGGACCGGGCTGCATTCGTTCGGGGTGGTGCCGTACTTCGCAGCCGCCGAAATGCTGCCGGCGGAGGATTCGCTGGCGCTCGCCCGTTTAAGAAACCCTCTCTCCCCAGCGGGGGGAGAGGGCAGGATGAGGGGGGCTTCTCCGCAGCCGACGATTGGCGTCACCCCCTCACCCCATCCCTCTCCCTCAAACGGGCGAGGGAGCATAAACACGGTGGGGACGAAGAACCCGATCCGCATCGCGGTTCCGGTATTGCCGCGGATCGCCAATTTCGACGATCTCGACCCGTTGCGCGCCGAGCCGGGCGCCGAACTCGTCATGGTGCGGCCGGGGCGGCCGTTGCCGCGCGATGCGGCCCTGGTGATCCTGCCGGGCTCGAAGGCGACGATCGCCGATTTCGAATTTCTGCGCCGCGAGGGCTGGGACATCGACATCCTGGCGCATCGCCGCCAAGGCGGCCGGATCCTCGGCGTGTGCGGCGGCTATCAAATGCTCGGCCGAACCATCGCCGATCCGCTCGGCACGGAGGGGCGCCGCGAGACGGTGCCGGGGCTTGGGCTCCTCGACATCGACACCGTGCTCGGCGCCGAAAAGCGGCTGGGTCTTGCCGCCGGTCTCGACATCGCCACCGGAACGCCGGTCGAGGGCTATGAAATACATCTCGGCCGGACGACCGGTCCGGGGCTGGAGCGGCCGATGCTGCGGCTCGCCGGCCGGGCGGAGGGGGCGGTCAGCCCCGACGGGCTCGTAGCCGGCTGTTATCTGCATGGGCTCTTTGCCAGCGACTGGTTCCGAGGCGCGTTTCTCGAAAGCCTCGGCGCCGCCGCCGGCTCGCTCGCTTACGAGCACCAGCTCGAAACCACTCTCGACGCGCTCGCCGACCATCTCGAGCAAAGCCTCGAGCTGAGCGCGGTGCTCGCCGCGGCGCGGGCGCCTCGGCTTAGCTGAAGAGGCCGAAATGACCGGCGAGCCAGGCGCCCATTATGAGCCCCCACTCGATCAGGCAGGCGTGCCGGTAAAGCCCGAGCGCGCGTGCGATGTCGCCCGGTGCGGCGCGCGCCGTGCCTTCGCCGACCCAGGGATCGGCGACCACGCCCTCGGCGTAACGGCGCGGCCCCGCCAAGGCGAGGCCGAGGGCGCCGGCCATGGCACCCTCGGGCCAACCGGCGTTCGGCGAGCGGTGCTTGCGCCCGTCGCGCAGCATGATCGCCAGCGCGCGGGTCGGCCGTCCGTCGTGGGAAAACGATGCCGCCGCCGCGATCAACAGCCCGCTGATCCGCGCCGGTATCAGGTTGGCGAGATCGTCGAAACGCGCCGCCGCCCAGCCAAAGGAGCGGTAGTGCGGGGTTTTGTGCCCGATCATGCTGTCGAGCGTGTTCGCCATCTTGTAGGCGAAGAGACCGGGCAACCCGAGCAGCAGGTACCAGAAAACGGGCGCCACCACCCCGTCGCTGAAATTCTCGGCGAGGCTCTCGATCGCGGCGCGCGCGACGCCATGGGCATCGAGGCTCGCCGGGTCGCGGCCGACAATATGCCGCACCGCATCGCGCCCGGCGGCGAGCCCGTCATCCGCAAGCGCGCGGGCGACATCGGCGACGCGCTCGAAGAGGGTGCGCTGGGCGACGAGGATCGCAATCAACAGGATCTCGACCGCGGCACCGGCGAGGCTGCCGCTGCACAGTCGCTGGATCGCAAAACCGAGAGCAGCCGCGGCGCCGACCATCACACCCACGGTGATGATCCCGCGGACGCGGCGCGAGGTTTCGCTGCGCATTTCGCGGTTGAGTTTGCGATCGAAAAAGGCGACAGCGCGCCCGGCCAGCACGATCGGATGAGGGATATGGGCGAAAATTGCCGGCATGTCCCCGACCCACGCGTCGAGCACCAGGCCGGCGGCGAGCAACAGCAACGGGTCGGCGACGGCCGGGATCATGGCGGCGGCAATGTCGGCCGCGGGTGGGGAAGGGTCAACCAATGACGCAAACGGCGGTGCTGCTCTGCGGGCACGGCAGCCGCGATCCGGAGGCGATCGCCGAGTTTGAGCTGCTCGCGGCGGCGCTGCGTCCGCGGCTGCCCGGGGTCGATTTCGCCACCGGCTATCTCGAATTTGCGCGCCCGACGATCCGCGACGGTCTCGCGGCACTGGCGGCGCGCGGCGCGCGGCGAATTCTGGCGGCGCCGGGCATGCTGTTTGCCGCGAGCCACGTCAAAAACGACCTGCCGTGGGAGGTCAACAGCTTTGCCGCCGACAATCCGGGGATCGAGGTGCGCTTTGGCCGCGATCTGGCGATCGACCCGAACCTGCTGCGGGCGGCGGCCGACCGCATCGCCGAGGCATTGCCGCAGAACGGCGTTGACCGATCCGAGACCCTGCTCGCCGTCGTCGGGCGCGGCACCAACGACCCCGACGCCAATTCCAACATCGCCAAAGTCGCTCGCATGCTGTGGGAGGGGATGGGGTTTGGCTGGGCCGAGACCGCGTTCAGCGGCGTTGCGCATCCGCGCGTGGACATAGCGTTGGCGCACGCGGCCCGGCTCGGGTTTCGGCGAATCGTCGTGTTTCCCTATTTTCTGTTCACCGGCGTCCTGGTCAAACGCATCTATGCGCAGAGCGATGCGGCGGCGCGCCTCTTTCCTGAGATCGAATTCGTCAAGGCACCCTATCTCCGCGACCATCCGGCGGTGCTCGACGCGTTTCGCGAGCGGGTCGAGGAATTGGGCGCTGGACAGCCGGCGATGAACTGCCAGCTATGCAAATACCGCGCCCAGATCGTCGGCTACGAGGGCGCCGCGGGCGCGCCGCAGGCCGGTCATCACCATCACGTCCGAGGCGTCGGCGTCGGCGATGGGCACGATCACCATCACTACCGCTCGACCGTCATGCCCGGACTTGATCCGGGCATCCACGCGCCCGCGACGGGTGGCGGAGGTGAGGACAAGAGTGTGGATGGCCGGGACGAGCCCGGCCATGACGCCTTCGGCTGAGATCGGAGGGTCGCGGCTTGTTCGACACTTACATCATGGTCGATTGGAGTGCGGCGAACGTGCCGCGCCTCGGCCGCGACAGCATTTGGATCTGCCGGCTCGGCAAAATAGGGGAAACCCTGGTCAACCCGGCAACCCGTTATGCGGCGAAGGGGCTGATCGGCGATTGGCTGGCCGCGGCTCAGACGGAGGACCAGCGGGTATTGCTCGGCTTCGATTTTCCGTTTGGCTATCCGGTCGGTTTCGCCGCCCGGCTGGGATTGCCCGGAACACCGTGGCGCGCGGTGTGGGACGAGATCGCGGGGCTCGTCCAGGATGACGAGCGCAATCGCAACAATCGCTTCGATGTGGCCGAGTCCCTCAACCACCGAATTTCCGGGAGCGGGTTTCCGTTCTGGGGCTGCCCCGCCGCGCCGCTCCGTGCGCATTTGCAAGGCAAGCATCATCGCCGTCACGGCAGCGACGGCTTGGCCGAGCGCCGGTTGGTCGATCTCTACATCCCGAGCGCGCAACCTTGCTGGAAGCTGCTGGGCGCCGGCTCGGTCGGCGGCCAGGCCTTGACCGGCATTCCGGTGGCACGCGCCCTGCGCGACGACCCGCGCTGGCGGCGGGACGCGCGGGTCTGGCCGTTTGAAACCGGGGTTCGCGCGCCCCGCGAGGCCCGAATTGTGATGGCCGAAGTCTACCCCTCATTGTGGGCGGTGAAGCCCGAGGCCGACGAGGCCAAGGACGCCGCCCAGGTCCGGACGGTTGCCCGGTTTTTGCGTGCGCGCGACCAAGCCGACGAATTGCCGGCGCTGTTCGCCGGCGATCCCGCCCTGACCCCGGCGCAGCGCAATC
>DATKHX010000425.1:0-9494 GCA_035510075.1 Allostellaceae bacterium | reverse complement strand
GACGACGTTGGCCGCCGCACCCACGCCGCATACCGCGAAAAAGGCGAAAAGGCCGCGCAGCAATGCTCGGCCGCGCAGGCGCCGGTCGCGGTAGGTCACGATGTTGTTCAGCAGATAGTTGCCGGTCATGGCCGCCAACGTGGCCAGCGCTTGAGCGGCTGGAAAAGCGATCCCCAATGTGTCGAGCCCGAGCCGCAGGAACACCAGTTGCGTGAGGACGCCGAGCGCGCCGACTGCCACAAACAGGACGAAGCGGGCGGAGATCATGCGATACATGATCTTGTCGAGAAGCAAAGCCGGATATCGCTTGGGGGAGCGCGACGTTTTCGGCCTCGTTGGATGTCGGGATGGTGACGGCCAACTCCGCCCATTATCGGAAAACGACCGGCTCGACGGCACTCTTGTCCTCAACCAAAACCGGCAGCGGGTCGAAAAGATCACCGAAGTCGTTCGTCATGGCGGTTCCGTGGCCGATCGGCGTCACTCTAGCCGGGCGCCGGTTTACCAGCCCTTACCATTTGGCCGGGAAGGACGACCGTTCGCCTGCCTGAAATGCCGCTTCGGGCACGGGCTCCCTCACCGCTGGTGCGGACATGACAAAAAGCCGGGGACGGTGTACGGAATCGAAACCGGCTTATCGCGGATTACGAGGATTAAAGGCATGGCCCGTCGATTGAACGCCGCGGTGGCCCAGCTCGGGCCGATCCATTTGGCCGACAGCCGCGCTTCGGTCGTCGAGCGGCTGATCGCGATGATGCGCGAGGCGCATTGCCGGGGCGCGCGCCTGGTCATCTTTCCCGAGCTCGCGCTGACCACTTTTTTCCCGCGCTGGTGGATGACCAACCAGGATGAGATCGACCGTTTCTTCGAGCGCGAAATGCCCAATGCCGAAACCCGGCCATTGTTCGATCTGGCGAAGGATCTCGGCGTCGGGTTTTACCTCGGCTATGCCGAGCTGACCCGGGAAAGGGGCGAGATCAGGCATTACAACACCTCGATCCTGGTCGAGCGCGACGGCCGGATCGTGGGGCGCTATCGCAAGATTCATTTGCCCGGTCATTCCGAGCATCTGCCGACCGCGCCGTTCCAGCATCTCGAAAAGCGCTATTTCGATGTCGGCAACGAGGGCTTCAAAGTCTGGCGCGCCTATGATGCGGTCGTCGGCATGTGCATCTGCAACGACCGGCGCTGGCCCGAGACCTGGCGCGTCATGGGATTGCAAGGGGTCGAGATCGTGGCCCTCGGCTACAACACCCCGACCCTGAACATCCACCACCGCGAACCCGAGCACCTGCGGATGTTCCACCACCTGCTGTCTTTGCAGGCCGGGGCCTACCAGAACGCGGCCTGGGTATTGGCGGCGGCGAAATGCGGCGCCGAGGACGGGTTTCAGATGATCGGCGGGTCGGCGATCGTGGCTCCCACCGGCGAGATCGCGGCGCAAGCCTCGAGCGAGGAGGACGAGATCATCGCCGTCGACCTCGACCTCGATCTCGGCGAGTATCTGCGGCGCACCGTATTCAATTTCGAAAAGCACCGCCGCATCGAGCATTACCATCTGATCAGCGAGCGGACCGGCGCCAAAACCGAAGTGTAGCCGCGGCCTCGCGATGGCTGCTCACGGCGCTCGCTAAACAGAGTGAAGAGAAGAAGCCGGGCGCTAGATGCCGCGGTTCGGCGTGCGCCGGGCTGCTTGCGCCACCGCCGACAATGCCTCGCGGCACAGGGTTTCAGCGGGAAGACCGGTCGTTTTCATGCGAATTTCGGCCTCGGCGAGGCGGGCGAGCGCCGCTCGCAATCCACGCTCGCCCCATTGGGCCAGCTGGCGCCGAATGCCGTCCTGGTGCTTGAAAAAGATCGGGGGGCGTGCGGCGCGCATCACTTCCTCGATTGAAGCACCTGTGGCGACGCGCGCCGCGAGCCCGTGCAGCCGGTGGAGATGGCGCAGCATGGCGCGGGCCACGGCGACCGGCGATTCCCCTTCCTGGAACACGCGGCCCAGCACCCGGTCGAGCCGCGCCATATCGCCTTCGGCCGCCGCCATCACCGCGTCGTCGAGCTCGAGAGCGGCGCTGTCGCCGACCGACAAAACCGCGTCGTCGAGCTCGACCCGGCCGCCGTCGCCGACATAGAGCGCCAGCTTGGCGAGCTCGGAGCGGGTCACGAGGCGGTCCTCGCCGAGGTGGTCGACCAAGTATCGGGTGGCGTCGGGGCTGGCAGTCACTCGATGCGCCATCAGGCTCTCGCGGATGACCTGGGCGCGGTCGCGCGGCGCATCCGGGTAGCAGCCGACCGCCGCAGCGCGCGGCGAGCCCTCGAACGCCCGCCGCAACCCGGAAGCGCCCGAAAGCTCGCCAGCCTCGACGACGACCAGCGCCTCGCCCACAGCCTCGGTGAGAAAACCGGCGAACAGCCGCCCGAGCGCGTCCGCCGCAGCGCGCACCCGCACCACCCGGCGCCCCCCGGCGAGGCTTAGCTGCGCCGCTTCGTCGAAGAGCCGCGCCGGGTCGGCCGCAAGTGCAGCACCGTTCAGATCGGCGACGTGGAATGGGTCGCTCAGGTCGGGGCAGATGGTGCGGGCGAGATTGTCGGCGCGCTCGCGCACCAAGCCGGCGTCGGGGCCGTAGAGCAGCACCGCGCGGATTTCGGGGTCGGGGCGCTGCAGAAAGGCGGCCAGCCGCGACGGGGCGATCTTCATGGTGCGCCCTCGACCTTTTTTGCCGCGTTGCCGGCGACGCGTTGCTCCATGAACAGAGTGAGCCGTCGCACGATCTCCTGGTTCAATTCTGCGACGCTACGGGTTTGGGCATCGTCTTCGCCGACGACGGTCGAATATTGGTTCGGGTTCAGCTCGAACGAATTCTGCTCATGGATCGTAAAGTTCGTCAGGTACTGCCCCGTGCTGTTTTGGCTCAGATAGCAAGATGCGGTGGCGTCGATTTTGCCGAGAGTGGCGGTGCCTTGCGACTGGATGCCGAGGCTGCTCAGCGAATAGTAGAGGGTCGTGCGCAGCGTGTAGAGCGGCTTGGTCGGCTCACCGGTCGGGTTGAGCGCCTCGCGCAACGCCAGCTCGAGCCGTTGGCCGATCCGCTCGGATATCGGCAGTACCTTGATCGCGCGCAATTCGGCGCTCGCCGGCCCGCTTTGCGGATCGGCATAAAGCCGCTCCCAGCCGCAACCGGCCAATTGCAGCGCGAGAGCGGCGGCCAGCGCGAGGAGAGCCCGCCGCCCCGGCATGTCAGGCGACGATGCTGACGATCCGGTTGGGCACGACGATGACCTTGCGCGGCGGGCGGCCGTCGAGCCAGCGCGCCACTTGCGGCAATTGCAATGCGGCGTTCTCGACGGCCCCGCTGGCGGTATCTCGCGGGAATTCGAGCGTCCCGCGCAACTTGCCGTTGACCTGCACCGCGATCGTGACCTGCTCGTCGCGCGCGAGATCGGGGTCGGCGACCGGCCAAGGCTGCTCGGCGAGCAGCCCGGCGCCGCCGAGCGTCTCCCACATTTCCTCGGCGAGGTGCGGCATCATCGGGCCCAGCAACCGCGCCAGGGTTTCGAGCGCCTCGCGCAACACCGCCGACGCGCCGGGCGCAGCCTCCAGGATCTGCTGCGGCAATTCCTCGACCGCGTTGGTCAGCTCGCGGATGCGGGCAACCGCGCGGTTGAAACGGAACTTGTCGAGATCGTCGGTAACGGCGGCGATCGTCTGGTGGATCGCCCGGCGCAAATCGGCCGCTTGCGGCGGCAATTCGCCCGGCACCGCCGCCCCGGGGGGCGGTAATGGCACCGGCGGCTCGCTCGCCAGCCGCCACAGCCGGTTGACGTAACGCCAGATCCCCTCGATCCCGGTGTCGGTCCATTCGAGATCCCGCTCGGGCGGGCTGTCCGACAACAGATAAAGCCGCGCGGTGTCGGCGCCGTAGGTGTCGACGATCGCGTCGAGGCCGACGACGTTCTTTTTCGACTTCGACATCTTTTCGGTGCGGCCGACGACGACCGGATGGCCGTCCTGGTCCGCGAACCCGCCCCCGGCAACGGCCTCGACCTCTTCCGGAAACAGCCAGTCGCCGCTCTCGCGGCGATAGGTCTGGTGGCAGACCATGCCCTGCGTGAACAGACCGGCGAACGGCTCGTCGAGATCGAGATAGCCGCACTGCTTCAGCGCGCGCATGAAGAAGCGCGAATAAAGCAGGTGCAGCACGGCGTGCTCGACGCCACCGATATACTGGTCGACCGGCATCCAGTAGTCGACCGCGTCGCGGGCAAACGCCCGACGATCGCGCGCCGAGCAAAAGCGCAGAAAATACCACGAGGATTCGAAGAAGGTGTCGAACGTGTCGGTCTCGCGGCGCGCCGGCCGATGGCAGCGCGGACAGTCGACATATTGCCAGGTCGGGTGATGCGCGAGCGGGTTGCCCGGCACCGCAAAGCTGACATCGTCGGGCAAAGTCACCGGCAGATCGCTCTCCGGCACCGGAACGATGCCGCATTCCGGGCAATGAATGACCGGGATGGGGCAGCCCCAATAGCGCTGCCTGGACACGCCCCAGTCGCGCAGGCGGTAGGCGATCGTGCGCTCGCCGCGGCCCAGCGCTTCGAGCCGCTCGCCGGCGGCGCGCTTTGCTTCGGCAACCGAGAGGCCATCGAGGAAGGCGGAGTTGAGCACCGTGCCGTCCTCGACATAGGCGGTGTCGCCGATCTCGAAGCTCGCCGGGTCGGCGCCCGGCGGCAACACCACCGGGATCACCGGCAGCCCGTATTTGTGGGCGAATTCAAGGTCGCGCTGGTCGTGCGCCGGGCAGCCGAAGATGGCACCGGTGCCGTACTCCATCAGCACGAAATTGGCGACCCAGACCGGCACCCGGCGGCTCGGATCGAACGGATGAACCGCTTCGAGTCCCGTCGCATAGCCGCGTTTTTCGGCCGCCTCGATCACCGCCTCGCTCGTCCCCATGCGGTTGCATTCGGCAATGAAGCCGGCGAGACCGGCATCGTTTTGGGCGAGGCGCTGGGCCAGCGGGTGGTTCGGCGACAAAGCCACGAACGAGGCGCCGAACAGCGTGTCCTGTCGCGTCGTAAAGATTTCGATCCGCTCGTCGCCGCCGGCGATGTCGAAATAGACCCGCGCCCCTTCGGAGCGGCCGATCCAGTTCTCCTGCATCAGCCGCACCCGCTCGGGCCAGCGCTCGAGCCCGTAGATCTCGTCGAGCAGTTCCTCGGTGAACGCGGTTATGCGTAGGAACCATTGCGACAACAGCCGTTTTTCGACGATCGCATTGGAGCGCCAGCCGTGGCCGTCGATCACCTGCTCGTTGGCGAGGACGGTGTTCTCGACCGGGTCCCAATTGACCCAGGATTCCCGGCGGTAGGCGAGGCCCGCCGCCAGAAAGTCGAGAAACATCTTCTGCTCGTGCCGATAGTATTCGGGATGGCAGGTCGCAATCTCGCGCGACCAGTCATAGGCGAAACCCATGCGTTCGAGCTGGGCGCGCATGGTCGCGATGTTCTGATACGTCCACACCGCGGGATGGACGTTCTCGGCGATTGCCGCGTTTTCGGCCGGCAGGCCAAAGGCGTCCCACCCCATCGGATGCAGCACGTTGTAGCCCTGCGCTCGGCGATAGCGGGCGACGAGATCGCCCATCGTGTAATTGCGGACATGGCCGACATGCAGCTTCCCCGACGGATAGGGGAACATTTCAAGGACATAATATTTGGGCCTTCCGGGTTCGGCCGCGACCTCGAACAGCCGCCGCTCGCGCCAGGCCCGCTGCCATTTCGTTTCGGTTTCCCGGAAATTATAGCGCGATATCACTTGGACGAATCTTTCCGCAACGTTGCCGGCACGACTGCTTCGCTCCCGCGGCCATGCCGATCCGCAGCCGAGGGTCGATGTTCAACAGATATAGTGTGCAGCCGGCCGCGGAAATCCCGCAACCCTCGACCGCATCGCCGGTTTGCCTAACGGCGGCCGCGCCGGCGCCCCTCGACAAAACGACGGCGGTGCCGGGGCGCCCTTGGCGCGCCGTCATTTCGACGCATACGCCTTCATCCACTCCCGCTTGAGCTCTCCCGCCCGCCGCAGGATCGCGGTTTCGAGGTCGTTTTCGACCTGTCGCGCGATCGTGGTCTTGGTCCAATCCCCGGTCGCCGTGCGCTCCTGGCGGTCGATGGTCACCGCGACGGCGTCCGATCGCACCGTCCGCGCCAGGACGAAGACGTCGATCTTGTAGCGCTCGTTGGGCTTGTCTTGCGGCGAGTACCATTCGGTGACCAGCTCGCCGGTCAACGGGTCCTGCGTGCTGAACTTGACGAAACTCAGCGTGTCGAGCGCCGCCTGCCACAGGATCGGGCTGACCGTATTGCCGGTGTGTGGCCCCGGCTCGTGCTCCGACGGCTTTTTCGCAAGCCCGAGCACGGTCCAGATCGTCGCCTCGGTGTCCATCTCGGCGGGTGCGTCCGCCGCCGCGGTCCTTACATTTGCGGCGGCATCTTGCGGCGACCCGCCGGAACCCGGCGGCATGTTTGCTCGAGGCGCCGGTGGGCTCGACCCGCATGCGGCAAGCATCAACGAAAGACTTGCGGCGATTGCCGTCAAGAGGCGGTAATGAACAGGCGGCATCCGGCGATCCCCCAGCGAGATGCGTTGCCCACGGCCGGAGCGGGCGATCAAGGCTTTTGCCAGGAACGGAGCAGATATGGAAGGGGTCATCGAAGTCGCGGTTATCGATAATCTCGCCGCGGTGAGCGGGCGCATCGAGGCGGCGGCACGGGCCGCCGGGCGGCTGCCCGGCAGCGTGGCGCTGGTCGCCGTCAGCAAGACCCAGCCCGCCGGCGCCGTGCGCGAGGCGCTCGTCGCCGGTCATCGTCTCTTTGGCGAAAACCGCGTGCAGGAAGCGGAGGCCAAATATCCGGCGCTGCGCGACGCATTCCCCGGCCTTGCCCTGCACCTGATCGGGCCGTTGCAAACCAACAAGGTTCGGGATGCGGTCGCATTGTTCGACGTGATCGAAACCGTCGACCGGCCGCGCCTTGCCGTGGCGTTGGCGCGCGAGATGGAACGCACCGGCCGCCGCCTGCCCTGCCTGATCGAGGTCAATACCGGCGAGGAGGCGCAGAAATCCGGCGTCATGCCCGAAGCGGCCGACGCCTTTGTGCTCGAATGCCGCGATCGGCTCGGCCTATCGATAGCGGGGCTGATGTGCGTGCCGCCATTGGACGAGGAGCCGTCGCCACATTTCGCGCTGTTGCGCGAGATTGCCCGGCGCACCGGCGTCGAGTTGTTGAGCATGGGGATGAGCGCCGATTTCGAGACCGCGATCCGCTTTGGCGCGACCCATGTCCGTGTCGGCACCGCGATCTTTGGCGCCCGCGGCGGGATGCCGACATAGCGGGGCGGCGGGGAGGGCCGGCATGAGAGTATTTACGACGTTGCCGCAAGAAAACCTGCGCGAGGTTGCGGCGGCCGCGCGCGAGATCGAGGCCGACGGTTATGACGGCGTGATCGCGACCGAGAACAAGCACGACCCGTTCCTGGCGCTCTCGATCGCCGGCATCGTTACCCGGCAGATCGAATTGCATACGGGTGTGGCGATCGCCTTTGCCCGCTCGCCGATGGCGGTCGCGCAGGTCGGCTGGGACCTCGCCGGGGCCACCGGCGGCCGCTTTGTCATCGGCCTCGGCTCGCAGGTGCGCGCCCACAACGAGCGGCGCTTTTCAGTGCCGTGGACGCCGCCGGCGCCGCGCATGCGCGAATATGTGCAGGCCTTGCGCGCGATCTGGCGCTGCTGGCAAACCGGCGAGCGGCTGTCATATGAGGGCGAGCATTACCGCTTCACGTTGATGACCCCGAACTTCACGCCCGAGCCGATCGACGCCCCGCCGCCGGCGGTCATGACCGCCGCGGTCGGCCCGGCGATGCTCAGGGTCGCGGGCGAGGAATGCGACGGCGTCAAATTGCACGGCTTTTGCACCCGCCGGTATATCGAGGAGGCGGTGATGCCGCGGCTCATGGCCGGGCTCGCCAAGAGCGGCCGCCGACGCGAGAATTTCGAGATTTCGGGCGGCGGCTTTCTCGCCACCGGCCCCGACGACGCGAGTGTCGCGCGCATGTTCGAATGGGTTCGCCAGCGGGTGGCCTTTTACGGCTCGACCCCGGCTTATTATCCGGTGCTGGCGACGCACGGGCTCGAAGACCTCGGGCATAAGCTCAACACCATGGTGCGCCAGGGCCAATGGGCAGAAATGGCCGAAGAAGTGCCGGACGACATCGTCCACCTGTTCGCCGCGGTCGGTCGCTGGGACGAAATCGAGAAGGCCATCGAGCAACGCTTCGGCGGCTTCGCCGACGCGATCAACGCCCGCGCCAACCCGGCCGCCCCGGGGCACCTGCCGCGCGAGTTGATCCGGGACATCCGCCTCCTCCCCCGCGCCTTTCGAAGCTTCTCCCCCGTTTGACGCTCTGCAATCACGCGAGAACGGCGCCGCTGACGCAGCACGCAAAAAAACTCTTGCCAAAAGTGATCTTGTTTTGTTCTAATGAGAACGGGACACGAACACAAACGGGAGAGCACAATGAGACGCTGGACACTGGCCGCCGCCGCTTCGGCCCTTTTGGGGGCCGCGTTGTGGCATCTTCCGGCTACGGCGCAACGAACCGCACCGCCCGACAACCCGGAATCCGTCGCCGCTCGATCCGCCCCCGCCAAACCCGCGCCCGCGCCACCGGCGGCCGCCCGGCCGATCGCGCCGGAGCTGATCACCTTCGACGAATACCGTGATTTTCGCATGCGCGACATCGCGCAGCGCCAGGCCCGTTTGGCGCATGAACTGGCATCACCCGGCTTATCGGCACCGGCTAAAGTCAATCTTGAAGGGCGCAAGGCCTATTACGATCGGCTGGCGGCGATGCCGGCGGACCAGCGCAACCAGCTGTTTCGCGCGCGCTTCGACCAGATCGACACCAACCATGACGGCATGCTCGACAACGCCGAGCGCGCGGCATGGCGCGAAAAGCAGCGAGAGCATTACCGCGACCTCGCTTCCGCGCGCTCGGGCGTGGACACCGATCAACATTAGAAACGATGGGACCGTTGGGGGCGCCGTATCGACAGCCCGCTTCGGGCGACAGGCTGCCGGCGTCGGCGGTGCGCGGTTAGGTGCGGTCATATATCGCTTGCAGGCCGCCTCACTGGAGATCGAGGTGCGGGATAAGGGAGATGCGGGTGGGGCCGTACGAACGCACGATCGAAGACCGGCCTCGTGCGGCCGAACGGGTCGTTCGCCAATCAATCCGGGTTTCGCAGGTGTCGCGGAATCACGCGCGCCTCGCAGCATAGCTGATACATCGCGAGCGGCTACTCCGGAAACGGCGGGGCGACACCCTGCGGAACCGGCACCTGAAACGCGTTCAGGATGTTGCCGATCAGGGTGTAGTAGCCGACGATCGCGATGATTTCGACGAGGCCGGTTTCGCCCAAAGTGGCAGTCGCGTC
>DATKHX010000424.1:0-7992 GCA_035510075.1 Allostellaceae bacterium | reverse complement strand
GCCTTTTCGCGCGCCATGATGTTGCGTGTGATGTGCCAGAAATTCTGCGCCACCCGCTCCGGGCCAACATATTCGAATTTATGGTCGGGGAAGTCGGCGGCGGTAACGACCGCCTTGACGCCCGGCAGTTTCAGTGCCTGCGCGGCGTCGATCGAGCGGATGCGCGCATGCGCATGCGGCGAGCGGATGACCTTGCCGTAGAGCGCCCCCGCCATCGCCAGATCGGCGCCGTACATCGCGCGTCCAGTGACTTTCGGCACACCGTCCGGACGGACCGGCCGAGTTCCCACCCATTTGTAGCGCGACGGTGCGATGTCGTTCACGTCTTCTCTCCTGGTCGCCCAATTGGATGTCTCTGTCGAGGACAGCGTCGCGCGGCGCGCGCGCAAATGCAAGAGCGAGGCACATGCCGAGCCCAAATCTCAGGCGAATGAACGGTGTGTCCGGGACGTGGGGGCTTCGGGCCCGCTCGGCACGAGAGCTTGGGCGGAACTACGCTTCGACGAGATCGAGACGCCGTTCGATCCGATCGAGGCGGTCGTGCATTCGATCGAGGCGCGGGCTCATCTCCGCCATTTCCCGCGTCAAGTACGAGATGCTGCGCTCGATGGAACCGAGGCGACCGCGCTGTTCGCGCTGCTCCTCGCGGATTTCCCGAAGCTCGTCCCTGATCGCCCGAAGATGTTCGAGAACCAAGTTTGGCGATTCTTCAGCCGTGGCGGTATCGTGGGCTGGCGCCGGCCAGCACACAAGACGCCGCTGGAGATGATTGAAAACCGAAGGGCTTGCAGAGATCAGTGTCGTCGGGGCCATCGCCTACAAACCCCCGGTCAGGGTCAGCATCAAACATTATTCGTGGACGGCGCAGCATCCTCGATTACCAGCTGGAAGGCGTCGCCGCCGCGCCAACGGTCGCGCCGCAGATGGCCGGCGACATGGATCGCGGCACCGCGGGTCTCGGCGAGGAAGCGGCCGAGCGGTGACTCCGCGGCGCGGAACGCGATCGCCGGCAGCCGCGCTCCTTCGAGCGGATCGGCCAACGCGCAGCGCAGATGGCCGTTGCCGACCGCCTCGGCATAGGTGACGCGCACGGTCGGAAAAGCAAAGCGCGGCTCCGGATTGGCGGCGCCGAACGGCGCCAGCCTTTCGATGTGCCCGATCAATTCCGATTGGGCCGCCGCGACCGACAGCGCCCCGTCGATCGCCAGCTCGGGAACCAAGATCTCGCGATCGAGCCCGTCGCCGAGCCGCTCGACCAAAAACTTCCGCAAGGCCTCGACCTTTTCCGCGGTGACCGTAAATCCCGCCGCCATCGCGTGGCCGCCGCCGTTCAGCAACAGCCCGGCCTGACGTGCCGCGATCACTGCCGGGCCGAGCGGCACCCCCGGGACCGAACGGCCGGAGCCGCGGCCGATCCCGTCGCCGACCGCGACGACGCAGGCTGGGCGCTCGTATCGCTCCTTGAGCCGTGCCGCGACGATGCCGATAACGCCGGGATGCCACTCGGCGCCAGCCGCGAAGGTCAGCACCGGCGATTGCGGCACCGCTTCGACCGCAGCGATCGCCGCCGCCAGGGTGCGGGCCTCGATCTCGCGACGGTCGCGGTTGTAGTCGTCGAGGCGCTGCGCCAGCTCGGCGGCGAGCGCCGGATCGTCGGTCGCCAGGAGCCGCGCGCCGAGATCGGCCGCACCCATCCGCCCGCCGGCATTGACCCGCGGGCCCAAGACGAAGCCCAAATGATGCGCGTCGATCGGCTCGCTGACGCCGGCGATTGCGGCCAAGGCGTCGAGGCCGGCGTTGCCGCGGCGCCGGGCCACCTTGATGCCTTGCGCGACAAGGGCGCGGTTGAGCCCCGTCAGCGGCACGACATCGCAGACCGTGCCGAGCGCCACGAGATCGAGCCAGCCGAGCAAATCGGGCTCGACGCGGGCGCCGACGAACCAGCCCGCCTTGCGCAACCCACGGTTAACCGCGACGACGAGCAGAAAGGCGACCCCGACGGCGGCGAGCGCGCCGTGCGGGCTTTCGTCATCGAGCCGGTTCGGGTTGACGAGGGCAGTCGCGGGCGGCAGCAGCGGCTCGGCGACGTGATGATCAATCACGATCACGT
This sequence comes from Allostellaceae bacterium, assembly GCA_035510075.1. Classification (GTDB taxonomy): domain Bacteria; phylum Pseudomonadota; class Alphaproteobacteria; order ATCC43930; family CGMCC-115725; genus AP-15. Next base: position 5,882 of record DATKHX010000424.1, on the reverse strand, counting down.
CGAGACCGGATCGGGCGGCGTCGGTGAGCGGCTGATGGGCGGTCGTGCCGCAATCGACGGTGACGACGACGCTCGCACCCTCGGCGCGCAAGCGGAGCAGGGCAGGGGCGTTTGGGCCGTAGCCCTCGCGCACGCGGTCGGGCACGTAGACCCGGCTGCGCGCGCCGACCGCGTCGAAAAACCGCGTCAGCAGCGCCGCCGAGGTAGCACCATCGACGTCATAGTCGCCAAAGATGGCGATCATTTCCCGGTCGCGAACCGCGCGGGCGAGCCGTGCCGCGGCCGCGTCCATGTCGCGCAGGTGCGATGGATCAGGAAACTGATCGCGCAGCCGTGGCGCGAGAAACAGCGGCGCGTGATCGAGATCGACCCGGCGCTGCGCCAACAGCCGGCCGACGATTTCGGGCAGGCCGAGCCGTTCGGCGATGGTCTGCCCTTCCCCCCCGTCACCGCGGCGCAGGCGCCAGCGGCGCCCGCAAACCGATCGCTCGACCCCCAAAATACCGGTGAACGAGGCGGCTCCCCCCGCGCCGTCCATTTCCCGGGTTTATCTCAAGAGCTCGGCAGAATGCGGGATCGACCCGGTCAACGAATTAACAAGAGTCATCGACAGAGTGGCGTTCATTGAGGCTCCTTGCACTGCTATGTCTTAGCGGGCGAGTGCGGCAAAGCTTTCCTTGCGGGTGAAGTCGTGGCGCGCCTCGATGTAGCGCACGGTGCCGGTCTTCGACCGCATCACCACCGAGTGAGTGAAGGCGCCCCCGGCAAACCGGCGCACGCCGCGCAGCATCGTCCCGTTGGTGACCCCGGTCGCGGCGAACATCACGTCGCCGGCAGCCAAATCCAACAGCTTGTATTTGCGGTTGAAGTCGGCAATGCCGATGCGGCTCGCGCGGCCCCGTTCGTCATCGTTGCGGAACAATAGCCGGCCCTGCATCTGGCCGCCGATGCAGCGCAACGCCGCCGCCGCCAACACCCCCTCCGGCGCCCCGCCCGAGCCAACATACATGTCGATGCCGGTCTCCGGGCTCGACGTCGCGATGACCCCGCTGACGTCGCCGTCCGAAATCAGCGCGATGCGGGCGCCGGCCTCACGCACCTTGGCGATTAGCTCGGCATGGCGCGGCCGGTCGAGGATGCAGACGACAAGGTCGCTGATCTCGGCCTTTTTAGCTCGCGCCAGATTTTTCAGGTTGGTCGCCGGCGCTTCGTCGAGGTCGACGAGGTCGTCCGGCAATCCGCCGCCCACCGCGATCTTATCCATATAGACGTCGGGTGCGTTGAGAAAATGCCCTGCATCGGCCATCGCGATGACCGCGAGCGCATTGGCGCCGCCCTTGGCGGTGATCGTCGTGCCCTCGAGCGGGTCGAGCGCGATGTCGATCGGCGGGCCATTCCCGGTGCCGACCTTTTCGCCGATATAGAGCATCGGCGCCTCGTCGCGCTCGCCTTCGCCGATGACGACAGTGCCGTCGATCGATAGGCTGTTCAACGCCGCGCGCATCGCGTCGACGGCAGCCTGGTCCGCGGCCTTTTCGTCGCCGCGGCCCATCAGCCGCGAGGCGGAGAGCGCCGCCGCCTCGGTCACCCGCACGGCCTCCAATGCCAGATTGCGATCCATCCGCGACGTCTCGGGCATGGCGTTCCTCCTCGTCATTGGTCGGTGATGATGATGAGAGCGAAACCGGCAATCAACGGCATCGATGCGAGCCTTGATCGCAACGCGACTAGCAGCGTCGAGTGACGGAGCACGCGCGGGCCCAGATATGCGATCGATTCGGCGGCGCTCGCCAATCCGGCCTCGATGTACGCGGTTAGCTCGGCGCGGACCCTAAGCTTAGGGTCTGGTGCCGTCAATGCGCCGCCGCTTGCGCGAGATGGCCAACGGCCCCGCCGGCAAAACCTGTATGATGGCGAGCAAGGCCAGCTCCAAGGTCATCGGACGACGTGAGGGAGGACTGCAATGAAGACGATTATCGCAGCGGCGTCGCTTATCGTGGCCGCGATCGCGGTCGCCGGAATTCACCCGGCGGCGGCGGCCGAGCCCTGCGCTCCGGCCGGCAATCTCGGCTTTGTCTGCGGGCCGTTGAATTCGGAGGATCTCGTCCGGGTGCCGGGAACTGCGTGGATCGTCGCGAGCGGCATGGATGGGGGTGCGGCCGGCTCGCGCGGCAGCCTCCACCTCGTCGATAGCCGGGACAAGTCGTGGAAGATGCTGTTTCCGGGTGAAAAACCGCAGGTGCAGTGGGACAAGGCGACCTACGGCGACTGCCCCAGCCCGCCCGATCTCGCGAAGTTTTCTGCGCACGGCCTCAATCTGCGACCGGGAAACAGCGGCGCCGACACGCTCTATGTGGTCAATCATGGAGGGCGCGAATCGATCGAGATCTTTGCGCTCGAGTCTACGGGGGCGCAGCCGACCGTCGCCTGGATCGGTTGCGCGGTGATGCCGGCCCACACCTGGCCCAATTCGGTGGCGCCGCTGCCGGATGGCGGGATGGTGGTCACCGACATGTTCGACCCCCAGGACTCGAAAGCCCCCGACAAGCTGAACGCGGGCGAAAATACCGGTGCGGTTTACGAATGGCACCCGCATAAGGGTTACACCCTCGTTCCCGGCAGCCGGATGTCCGGCAACAACGGCATCGAGGTCTCGCCCGACGGCAAGTGGATCTATGTCGCGGCGTGGGGCAACAAAGCGGTGGTTCGCCTGCCGCGCGGCGCCGGAGCGGGCAAACGCGACGTGTTGCCCGCCGGGTTTCTGGTCGACAATCTGCGCTGGGCGCCCGACGGGCAGCTGGTTGTCGCCGGGCAGAACGTCCCGGCTAAGCAGGTATTCGCCTGCTTCCAGAGCCATGCCGTGCGCTGCACCCAGCCTTGGCGCATCGACCGGTGGGACACCGCGGCGATGAAACTGACGCCGCTCGCGACCAAGCCTGGCGACCCCGATTTTGGCGATGCGACGGTCGGGCTGCAGGTCGGCGACGACATGTTTGTGGGCACCTTCCGCGGCGACCGCATCGCCTATTTCCCGCTGAAATAACGATGCGGGCAGTCACCGCTTCATCTCGGGGAACGAACGAAAACATGCTATCCGAAGCAGATGGCTTGGCTTTTCATTCTCTTTGCCGATGTGTTCGAGGTCGCTTGGCCTTTTGCTCTGAAGTGGGCGGCGCCGTTGTCGCGATGGGCGCCGCTCTTGGTCGTCCTCGTGTTCGCGATACCGGCAAATTACTTGTTGGCCGAGGCGGTCAAGCGGTTGCCGGCGGCCACCGTCTACGCGACCTTCGTCGGCATCGGAACCGCCGGGACGGCCACTGTCGGCATGGCCCTGTTCCGCGAGAGCACGAGCCTCGGCCGGGTGTGCTCGCTCGTTCTGATCATCGCCGGGGTCGTCGGCCTTCGGCTCTTTTCCGGCGCGACGGACTGACGGCTCCGGCCGGTCTACCAGCGGCTAGAAATCCTCGATGCGGATCATGCGCGGGGGTTCGAGCACGGTGTCGAGCTCCTCGATGCGGGCGAGGGCGCGGCGCATCGCCGCCTCGACCGTGATGTGGGTGGTCAGCACGACCGGCACGGCTTCACCCGGCGCGCGGCCGCGTTGGATCATCGATTCCATCGACACTTCCTCGTCGCGCAACGCGGCGGCGACATCGGCGATGACCCCGGGCTGGTCGAGCACCATCAGCCTGATGTAGTAAGCGCTCTGGTGGCGCTCGATCGGCACGCCGGGAATGTCGGAGAGTTCGGCGGCGGGGATGCCGAACGAAAACACCCGGCGCCCGGCGGCGATATCGACGAGGTCGGCGGCGACCGCCGAAGCGGTTGGAAATGCGCCGGCGCCGCGGCCTTCGAGCACGACGCGGCCGACAAAGTCGCCCTCCGCGACGACCGCATTGTAGACGCCCTCGACCGCGGCGATCGGTGTCGCGCGCGGCACCATGCAGGGATGGACGCGCTGCTCGAGCCCAGCCTCGGTCAGGCGCGCGATGCCGAGCAACTTGATGCGATAGCCGAGCTCCTCGGCGAAATCGATGTCGAGCCGCGAGACATGCCGGATGCCCTCGGCGTAGACCCCGGCCAAATCGACCGGCCGGCCAAAGCCGACGCTGGCAAGGATTGCGAGCTTGTGGGCAGCGTCGACGCCGTCGATGTCGAAGCTCGGATCGGCCTCGGCATAGCCGAGCTTTTGCGCTTCGGCCAATACCTCGGCGAATTCGCGGCCGCTCTCGCGCATCGTCGTCAGGATGTAGTTCGAGGTGCCGTTGAGAATCCCGTAGACACGCTGCAGCCGGTTGCCGGCAAGCCCTTCGCGCAATGTCTTGATCACCGGAATCCCGCCCGCGACCGAAGCCTCGAACGATAGTGCCAGGTCCAGCTCCTCGGCGCGGGTTGCGAGCCGGGTGCCGTCATGCGCCATCAGCGCCTTGTTGGCGGTGACGACGTGCTTGCCGTTTGCGAGGGCAACATCGATGACGCGCGCCGCGATACCCTCGGCGCCGCCGATCAGCTCGACGACGACGTCGATTTCGGGGTCGGCGGCCATCGCTGCGGCATCCTCGTACCAGCGCACCGCGGACAATTCGACACCGCGGTCGCGGCGCCGGTCGCGCGCCGAAACCGCGGTGACGACGAGACGGCGGCCGCTGCGCTCGGCCAACAGATCGGCCTGATCCTGAAGCAGTCTGAGGGTGCCGGCACCGACGGTGCCGAGCCCCGCGACAGCGATTTTTAACGGCGGCTTCACAAAGACAACCCCGCTGCGACAGGCCCGAAAATGCATTCGGGCAAGCGTGGGTCCGCACCTTGCGGGTACGGCCCCGTGGCGCGTTGTAGCTTGCGCCGATCAAAGTTTCGATAATTTTCCGGAAGAGCTCCGGCCGGGATAGGACGGGATCCGAAATTATTGCCCGAGCAGAATCTCGGCCCGCCCCTGACCCGAATCGCCGCCGGCTGGGGCCGCCTCGACTTGGATCTTGTCGGCGGGGATCCCGGCTTTGGTCAAGGCGGCGGCGACGGCCTGGGCACGGTCGAGCGCGGTGCGGTAGCTGTTGAGCTGCTGGGCCGCGCCGCTGCCGACCCCGGCATAGCCGACAACCCGCACCGGGCCCGGCTTCTCGCGATAGCGCGGAAGGATCTTGCCGAGCGTCTGGCGGTCGGCGTCGCTGAGCGACGTCGAATCGCCGGAAAAAGCGATGTCGGCGACCTGCGCATAAGCGACGGTCGGCGGCGGCGGCTTTGCCGGCTTGCCGGCGCCGGTCGCAGTCGCCGTGCGGATCGGCACGGGCGGCGGCAGATTGGGAACCGGCGGCGCCGGCTGAAATTTTGCCGAGCCGATCGCCGCCGGCATCGGCGCCGCTGCCGGCGCGGCGGGCAGATGCGCCCCCGGCGCCGTTGCGTTGGCGGGGTTCGATGCCGCAGGGGTCGACAGCTGGTGCGGCGGTGGCGGCGCCGGCTGGTTTTGCCCGGGCTGCGGCAGCGCGCCGATTTGCGGCGGTTGCAAGCTCGATTCCATCGGCCCCGGTTCGGGCGGCTGCCCGGATTTACGCGGGCCTTTGGCAACGGCTCCTCCGGTCGAAGCAGATGGCGAAGCGGCGCCGGTAGCGGTTTGGGCGGCGGCGGTTTGCGCTGGACCCGGCGCGGCGGCGGGCGGCGCTCCCGGCACCGGAGCGGAGCCCGGCACGGCGGGGGGCGGGCCGGCGGGCTTCGCCTCGCCCGCGGCGGGAGCAGGCGGAGGCGGTGGTGGCGGCGCCGCGGCTTCGTCGAACTTGGCCTGTAGGTTCTCGCTGGTGTATTTGGCGTTCGCCCGGTCGGCAATCAGGTTCTGCGTCAGCTTGTTGAGGTCGGCCGTGGTCAGCGCCTGGGTCGGCGGCGGCGGCACG
>DATKHX010000423.1:0-10425 GCA_035510075.1 Allostellaceae bacterium | reverse complement strand
AGGCTTTCGCAGAAGCGGCTGTGAACGATCAGACGACGATGGCAACCAGATTGGCCCGGACGCGTGTCTTGGCGATTTCGGCGGCATAGATCTTGACCAGCATTTCGAGCGCGGTCTTGCTGATCGCGTAGGGTCCCCAATAGGCGAGGCTATCGCGCCCGATGGCGCTCGTCACAAAAAGCGCGCGCCCCGCGGGTGCCGCGCGCAACAGCGGGTCCATCGCCCGGATCAGTCGCCAATTTGCGGTCAGGTTCAGGTCCACGACCTCAGCCCAGATCGACGGCGGGGTATGCCCGAGCGGCGAGAAAATCCCGAACTCGCCGGCATTGCCGACGAGGATGTCGAGCCGGCCATAGCGGTCGAGGAGGGCGGCCGCCAACTCGTCGATCTTAATGAACTCGCGCAGGTCGAAGGGGACGAGGGTCGCGGTGCCGCCGGCCGCGCGGATCGCGTCGTCGACCTCTTCGAGGCCGCCGACCGTGCGCGCCGCCAATACGACATGCGCGCCTTCGCGGGCAAAGCGCTGCGCCACCGCGGCGCCGATCCCGCGCGAGGCGCCGGTAATCAGCGCCACCTTGCCGTCAAGCCGCCGGCTCGGCTCAGGCCCTTCCGCGGTCAAAGGCGGGCAACCTCAGGCGGGTTCGGCGAGCAGCGACAGTTGCACCGAGACCTTGCCGTTGTCGGCGTCGGTGGGCGGGATCGGGTAATCGCCGGTAAAGCACGCGTCGCAAAAGCGTGGTGCGAGCGGGTCGCGCCGCGCTTCGCCCATCGCCCGATAGAGGCCGTCGATCGACAGAAAGGCGAGGCTGTCGACGCCGATGTAGTCGGCCATCGCACCAACGTCGTAACGCGCGGCGAGCAATTGGTCACGCTCCGGCGTCGCAATCCCGTAATAGCACGAATAGGCCGTGGGCGGGCTGGAGATCCGCATGTGGACTTCGCGGGCGCCGGCGCGCCGCACCATCTCGACGATCTTGATCGAAGTGGTGCCGCGCACGATCGAGTCGTCGACGAGAATGACCCGCTTGCCGGCGAGGTTGGCGCGGCTGGCATTGTGTTTGAGCCGCACGCCCAGATGGCGGATCTGATCGGTCGGCTCGATAAAGGTGCGGCCGACATAGTGGTTGCGGATAATGCCGAACTCGAACGGGATCCCCGACTCCTGCGAATAGCCGAGTGCCGCCGGCACGCCCGAATCCGGCACCGGCACGACGATATCGGCATCGACATGGCTCTCACGGGCGAGCTCGCGGCCGATGCGCTTGCGTGCCTCATACACGCTCGCTCCCTCGACGACGCTGTCGGGGCGGGCGAAGTAAATATGCTCGAAAACGCAGAAGCGGCTGTCGCGCTGGCCAAACGGCATCAGGCTGCGGACCCCGTCCGCCCCGATGATGACGATTTCGCCAGCCTCGATGTCGCGCACGAAATCGGCGCCGATGATGTCGAGCGCGCAGGTCTCCGACGCCAGAATCCAGGCCTCGCCGAGCCGCCCAAGCACCAACGGCCGCACGCCGAGCGGGTCGCGCACCCCGATGATTTCGTCTTGCGACAATGCCACCAGGGAGTAGGCGCCTTGAACCTGGCGCAGCGCGTCGATCAGCCGGTCGACCACCGTCTCCTTGAGGCTGGTCGCGATCAGATGGACGATGACTTCGGTGTCGCTCGTCGACTGGAACAAGCTGCCGCGATGCACGAGGCGCCGGCGCAATTGATAGGAGTTGGTCAGATTGCCGTTGTGACAGATCGCAAGCCCGCCAAACTCGAAATCGGCGAACAGCGGCTGCACGTTGCGCAGCGCCACCGCGCCGGTCGTCGCATAGCGGACGTGGCCGATCGCGGCCCGCCCAGGCAGGCGGCCGATCACCTCTTTTGAGCTGAAATTGTCGCTGACTTGGCCCATGCCGCGATGGGCGCTGAACTGCTCACCGTCATAAGCGACGATCCCCGCCGCCTCTTGCCCGCGATGCTGCAGCGCATGCAGGCCGAGTGCCGCGAGTGCCGCCGCCTCGGGGTGACCATAGACGCCGAAGACGCCGCACTCCTCATGCAGATGGTCTGCGTCGGGAGTATCGCCATTCGGGGAATCGACATTGACGGGATCGGTGTCGGGCATCGGCGATCCTCGCTTCGGTCCCGTTGATGTGGTCGCTCGGATACCCGAATGCGAGGGTGAAGCCACGCCGCAGCCTGGTCAGCGCGAGTTGTCGATCAGCCGGTTCAGCTCGCGCTGGTCAGCGGGCTTGTAGCTCGGAGTCTGCCCGTCCTGCGATTTCGGCGGGATCGGAACAGCGGGGCTGGAGAGCGCGCCCATCGCGTCGCGGGCCGCTTTTGCCTGGCCGAACGTGCGTTGGGCATCGTCCATCACCAAAGGGTTTTTCAACTGAAGGGATTCGGGCAGCACCTCACGCAGCATATCGGCGCCCTGCGCGAGCAGCGGCTCGCTCCTGGCCTCTCGCAGCAAGCTCGGGCGATCGTTTGGCGGCAAGGTGATGTCGACGACAAAATAGGCGATCGACACCAGCACCGCGCCGCGCGCGACGCCAAAGATCAGCCCCAAGGTCCGGTCGATCGGCGTCAAGGCGTTCCATTGCACGAGCCGGGCGACGGAACCGGTCAGGATCGTCAAAATGATCAGGGACGCCAAGAACAGCCCGGCGCCGGCGACAAGATCGGCAAGCAACGGCGTGGTCACGAACCGCGTCGTGATGCCATAGACGTAATTGAACCCGTAGAGCGTAATCAGTGCGGCCCCGGCCCAGGCGGCGATCGACAAGGCCTCGCGCACAAAACCGCGAGCGAACGCAAAGATCGCCGAGAATGCGATCACGGCCAGAACCGCGAGATCGACGAGGTTCACGATGCAACTCCGATCCGCTCGCGGCGCAATGGCGCACGCTTTGGCGACAGCCTTGCGACAAGGTCGCTCAGATGAGCGATTCCGACGATCGCCAGCCCGGTGTCACGCCTCTTGCGGCCGCGGTCCGGCGTCCAGGCTTCGGCAAAGCCGAGCTTGGCGGCTTCCTTCAGCCGGGCTTCGCTGTGACCGACCGGGCGGACCTCGCCCGACAGCGCGATTTCACCAAAGACGACCGTGTCCGTCGGAACCGGCGTTTCGCCGAGCGCCGACAGCAATGCCGCGGCGACGGCCAAGTCGGCGGCCGGCTCGGCGATGCGCAACCCGCCGGCAACGTTCAGATAAATATCGTTGGCGCCGACCGACAGCCCGCAGCGGGCATCGAGCACCGCGGTAATCATCGCCAGCCGTGTGCCGTCCCAGCCGACCACCGCCCGCCGCGGCGTGCCCAGCACCGCAGGTGCGACCAGGGCCTGCACCTCGACCAATACCGGCCGCGTCCCCTCGATGCCGGCGAACACGGCCGACCCGCTGACCGGCGTCGTAGCTGATACGTCTTCGTCGTCGTCGAACGCGCCGGCGGCGCTTTGCCGCCCGCCGAGAAACAAGGCCGACGGGTTCGGCACCTCGACCAGCCCGCCATCGCTCATCTCGAAGACGCCGATCTCGTCGGTCGCGCCAAAGCGGTTCTTGACCGCGCGCAGGATGCGAAAGCGATGGCCGCGCTCGCCTTCGAAATAAAGCACCGTGTCGACCATGTGCTCGAGCACGCGCGGGCCGGCGATCACACCCTCCTTGGTGACGTGCCCAACCAGCACCAGCACAAAGCCGCGCTGTTTGGCGAGCCGGATCAGCTCCTGTGCGGCGCCGCGCACCTGGCTGACCGTCCCGGGAGCGCTGTCCAAAGTGTCGAGGTACATCGTCTGGATCGAATCGATGACCACGAGATCGGGCGCGTCGCTGCGGTCGATCGAGGCAAGGATGTCGCGCACGTTGCTCGCGGCGGCGAGCATCACCGGGCTATGGGCCACGCCGAGCCGGTCGGCGCGCAGCCGGACCTGGTCGATCGCCTCCTCGCCGGTAATGTAGGCCGCGGTAGAGGGCGGGTCCGCAGCCGAGGCGATCGCGGCGGCGGCCTGCAGCAGCAGGGTCGATTTGCCGATGCCTGGGTCGCCGCCGACCAGGATCGCCGAGCCGGGCACGAAACCGCCACCGCACACCCGATCGAGCTCGGCGATCCCGGTGCATCGGCGCGGCGGCAGCATGCTCGGGCCGGTCAGCCCGACAAAGCCGAGCGCGCGGCCGCCGCCTTTTGCCAATCCCTTCGGCAGCACCGCGCGCGGCACTTCCTCGATCAGACTGTTCCAGGCGCCGCAGCCGTCGCATCGCCCGGTCCATTTGGCATGCACCGCGCCGCATTGCTGACAAGAAAAGCGCGCCTGCGCTCGGGCCATCGGCTCAACTCTCCCGTAACCGGTGCAAGTTGGCGAGTGCCGTCATAGGGCGCGGATTTCCATGCGGATCGGCCCTTCAGCGCGGCCGTGGATGAACTGGTCGACAAACGGGTTGCCCGAATGATCGATTTCCGCCGCCGGCCCATGCCAAATGATCCGCCCCTTGTGGATCATGGCGATGCGGTCGCCGATCTTGCGCGCGCTGATCATGTCGTGGGTGATCGAGACCGCTGTCGCACCCAATTCGCGCACGCACTTTTGGATCAGGTCATTGATGACATCGGCCATGATCGGATCGAGGCCGGTCGTCGGCTCGTCGAAAAAGATGATTTCGGGATCGGCGGCGATGGCACGCGCCAAGGCCACGCGCTTTTGCATGCCGCCCGAAAGCTCCGCCGGCCGCAATTCGCCGATTTCGCGGCCGAGCCCGACCGCGCCGAGCTTGCCGAGCGCGATCTCTCTCGCCGCCTGCCGCTCCATGCCGCGCCCCTGGATCAACCCGAACGCGACATTCTCCCACACCAAGAGCGAGTCGAACAGGGCGCTTCCCTGGAACAGCACGCCGCATTTTTGGAATATTCGCTCGCGCGCCCGCCGCCGCAACCGCGCCGTCTCGGCGCCGTCGATCGCGACCGACCCCGAATCGGGGCGCAACAGGCCCAGGATGCATTTGACCATCACCGATTTGCCGGTGCCCGAGCCGCCGATCACGACCAGGCTTTCGCCGGCAGCGCAATCGATGTCGATGCCGTCGAGGACGCGGTTGCGGCCAAAGGATTTGCGCAGCCCGCGGACCGAGATTTTGGGCGCCGCAGCACCTTGCGCTGCGCTCATCGCGCGAACAATGCCTGAGTGATGCCGTAGTCGAGGACAAGGATCAGGATCGAGGCTGAAACCACGGCATAAGTCGTCGCCTGGCCGACGCCCTGCGCACCGCCGCGCGAATGATAGCCGTGATAGCAGCCCATCAACGCGACGATAAAGCCAAAGACGGCGGCCTTGACCAACCCCGAGACGACGTCGCTCGTCTCCAGATATTGCTCGGTGCGCGCGAGGTAGGCCTCCGGGTTAAAGCCGAACTTGTAGACCCCGACGAGATAGCCGCCAAAAACGCCGATGATGTCGGCGACGAAGACCAGCAACGGCAGGGTGACGAGCCCGGCCAACAGCCGCGGCAGCACGAGGTAACGCAACGGATCGGTGGACAAGGTCGTCAGCGCGTCGATCTGGTCGGTGACGCGCATCGTGCCGATTTCGGCCGCCATCGCCGCACCCACCCGGCCGGCGACCATCAGCCCGGCGATGACCGGGCCGAGCTCGCGGGTGACCGACAGCACCACGACCGTCGCCACGGCACTCTCGGCGGCGAATCGACTGAACCCGGTATAGGATTGCAGCGCCAGCACCATGCCGGTGAAGATCGCGGTCAACCCGACCACCGGCAGCGAGAAGTAGCCAATATCGAGCATCTGGCGCAGCGTCGCGCGCACATAAAAGGGTGGCGACAATCCCGTCGCCAGCGCCGTCAGGGCGAAGATCACGATACGCCCGGTTACGGCGAGGAAGCCGAGAAACGCGGCGCCGATCGAAGCGAGGGCCTTTAGCATAGCGCCGGTGAGTCCGCGGCGCCGCGATAAATCCGGTGATAGCGCCGGCCGAGTGCCGTCAGGATTTCATAGCCGATCGTCCCGGCATCGGCGGCGGCGGCATCCACACCGTAATCCTCGCCCAACAGCTCGATAAAGCCGCCGGGCCGCGCGATCGAGGGGTCGACGGCAGATACGTCGAAAACTGCGAGATCCATCGAAACCCGGCCGAGGAGCGGGACGCGGAAGCGGCCGATGCGGCCCGACCCGCGTCGGCTCAAGGAGCGCAGCCAGCCATCCGCGTACCCCACCGCGACGGTCGCTAACCGGCCCGCCGCGGCCATGACGTGGGTCGCACCGTAGCCAACCGGCTGACCGGCGTCAACCTCGCGGATTTGCAGGATTCTCGCCTTGAGAAGGACAATTTGGCGCATCGGGTTGGGGCGCCCCGGCTGCGGGTTGACGCCGTAGAGTGCTGCACCCGGGCGGACAAAATCGAAGTGGTAGTCCTTGCCGAGAAAGATCCCGGAGGAGGCGGCCAGGCTCGCCGGCACACCCCCCATTCGGCATCGCGACGACATGAAGCGCGCGCGCTGATCATGGTTCAGCGGGTGATTCGGCTCGTCGGCGCAGGCGAGATGGCTCAACAGCCCTCGCCAACGGATTCTACCGCGGCTGCGCAGCTCGTCGGCGAACCGGTCGAATTCGCACCTTGTCAAGCCGAGGCGGGCCATTCCGGTGTCGAGCTGCAGCATGGCGGGCAATGGCCCGGGCGTTGTCGCGGCGAGGCGCTCCCACTCGACGATCTGAGCGGGGTCGTTGAGCACCGGGACGAGACGTGAGTGGGCGAACTCCTCGGCCGAACCCATCACCGGGCCATTCAAAACCACGATTTCCAGGGGCTCGGGCAGCGCCTTGCGTAAAGTCAGCGCCTCGTCGAGCGTGGCGACAAAAAAGCGCCGACACCCGGCCGCGGCGAGTGCGGTTCCGACGGTCGAGGCCCCCAGCCCATAGCCGTCGGCCTTGACCACTGCGGCGCAGTCCGCCGGGGCAACGCGCTGGGCCAGAAAGCGCCAGTTCGCGACGATGCCCGCCACGTCGATTTCGAGCACCGCGGAAGCGCGGTCAATTGGCTCGATGCTCATGACCCGACGACTTACCGTCCGCCAGAACCTCGCCAGAACACAGACGCAGATGCAACGCGCAGCTCGCTGTCATTTCCGTCCAAAGCGGCGCGGTTCGCGCCCCGCGCTGCGGAAACAGGACCATGATTCACTCATTTCGGCCAGTCTGTTCCCTTGTGCATCGATGGAGGAACGGAGTTTTGCTCCGATAACGCCTGGACGAAACGAAGGCAGCGGGAGCACGTTCCAGACGCTTGCCAGCCAAAGGGGAGCAAAATGAGCGAGGTGCGTTCCGGGATCGGCGACCGGCCAAAGCGGCGCGAGGATCTGCGCTTTCTGACCGGGCGGGGCGCCTATCTCGACGATCTCGCCTTTGACGGCCTGACGCATGCGGTCGTGCTGCGCTCGCCGCACGCGCATGCGCGAATCGACGGTCTCGACACGAGCGCGGCACGGGCGGCGCTAGGCGTGCTCGCCGTTCTGACTGCCGCGGACGCGTGCGCCGACGGGCTCCAGCCGCTGCTCCCGACGGCGGCCGCCAACGCCCAGACCGGCGAGCCGTTCGCGTTTGCGCCGCAGCCGGTGCTGGCCGCCGACAAGGTCCGCTATGCCGGCGAGCCGGTGGCGGTGATCGTCGCCGAGACCAGCACCCAAGCGCTCGATGCCGCCGAACTCGTCGTGGTCGATTATGCAGCGCTGCCCGCGGTGACGACGACCGCCACCGCTCGCGCCGCGGGCGCGCCGCAGATCGCCGACGACGTACCGGATAACTTATGTTTCGACTGGCGGACCGGCGACAGCCAGGCTGTCGACAACGCGTTCGCCGCGGCCGCGCATGTGGTCCGCCTGCGGCTCGACAACCACCGGGTCGTCACCAACCCGATGGAGCCGCGCGGCGTCGTCGGGCTGTGGGACGCGGAGTGCCGTCGCTACACCGCCTACGTCTCGGCGCAGAGCATCCACAATACCCGCGATCACGCGGCGCGCGCGCTCGGGGTGCCGCCGGGGGCGGTGCGGTTTGTCGCCCCGGATGTCGGCGGCGGCTTTGGCGCCAAGAACTTCGTCTATCCCGAGCACGTGCTGATCCCGTGGGCGGCAAAGCGGGTCGGGCGCCCGGTCAAATGGGTCGCCACCCGTGGCGAGGTCTTCCTTGCCGACCATCAGGCGCGCGACCACGTCGCCGACGCGGCCCTGGCGCTCGATGCAGGGGGTCGGTTTCTGGCGCTCAAAGTCGAGAGCACTGCCAATGTCGGGGCCTACCTGGTCAGCGCCGGCGGGGTGCAGACGTTCCAGTACGTTCATCTGCCGGGCACCGTTTACCGTATCCCGGCGGTGGCGCTGCGCGTCGCCGCGGTCTTCACCAACACCGCGCCGATCGGCGTTACCCGCGGGCCCGGTTTTGCCGAGGCGGTCAACATCATCGAACGGCTGATCGACAAAGCGGCGCGCGAATGCGGCTTCGACCGCGCCGAGTTGCGGCGCGTCAACTTCGTCCCGGCGGCGGCGATGCCGATGACCAATCCGTTCGGCAACCAGGTCGACAGCGGCGCCTTCCCCGAAACCTTCGATTTGGCGCTCGCCCGCGCCGATGTCGCCGGCTTTGCCGCGCGGCGCCGCGACAGCGCGGCGACGGGGCTGCTGCGCGGGCTCGGCTTTGCCTATCACATCAAGGCGACCGGCGGCTCGCCGAGCGAGAATGTGGACATTCGTTTCGAAGCCGGCGGCACGATCGCGCTGATCACCGGCACCCAAACCATCGGGCAGGGCCACGAGACGACATTCCCGCAGATCCTCTCCGACCGTCTCGGCGTTCCGAACGAGCGCATCCGGTTGGTTCAAGGCGACACCGACCTGATCCCGATGGGCGGCGGCCACGGCAGCTCGCGCGCGACGTATGTGGGCGGCACCGCGATCTGGCGAGCCGCGGACGAGATCGTCGCCAAGGGCACTCGCATTGCCGCCGAGGCGCTCGAAGCTGCCGAGGCCGACATCCGCTTCGAGGACGGCGACTTCGTCGTCGCCGGCACCGACCGCCGGATGCGCCTCGCCGAGGTCGCGGCGATCGCCCGCGACAAAGGCGCGCCGCTCGACACCTATTACGCCTGGACGCGGGAATGGATGACCTTCCCCAACGGCGCCCATGTCGCCGAGGTCGAGATCGACCCCGACACCGGCCGCGTCACGCTCGCCCGTTACACCGCGATCGACGATTATGGCGTCTTGGTCAACCCGATGATCGCCGCGGGCCAGGCGCATGGCGCGATCGCGCAGGGTGTCGGCCAAGCGTTGCTCGAGCAGGCGGCTTACGACCCCGGATCAGGGCAGCTCGTCGCCGGTTCGTTTATGGATTACGCATTGCCCCGCGCCGACGACCTGCCGCCCTATGATCTCGGCTTCAACAACACCCGGTGCACGACCAACCCGCTCGGCGTCAAAGGCTGCGGCGAGGCGGGTGCGGTCGCCGGTTTTCCGGCGGTCGCCAACGCGATCCTCGACGCGCTCGCCCCGTTCGGCGCCGCCGACCTCGCCGGCCCCGCCACCCCCGCCAACATCTGGCGACGCATCAGCAGCCACAGTCGTTGATTGAGGCTTGTCCCGCAAATCCCGTAGATCCGGGAGATAACTGTAGACCCCTTCGGGCGCAAACAACCCATGAAATCAATTCATCAAGCTTGAATCAGGTGATCCCATAATCGGGAATTTTCAGAGCCTTAACCGGGAATTAATTTGGCAGAACCCGGGATTTACGGGAAATATATTTGGCGATGGCTGGAGAGCGCCCGACCTGGCGATCGATGGACGGAAGTTTTTTTGCCCGATATCGTCATCCATTCCTTGCTATCGCGCTCACGGAAAATCGCCGACCACTCTCGTAACCAGTTTACTGCATACCCCATGATTGTGGCGAGAACACCGCCGGTGCGTGTAATGCCCGGCAACGCAACACCAATCCGCTGATTGGTGGCCGCCGCGGACCTTGGGCGGCGCCCCAATCTCATCAAGCCAAAACAACCTGCCGCCGGCGATCTCCGAGTTCCAGTCGCTGCATCACGTGTCGAGCCGACCGCCGCTGCTGCGCGTCGTCCGCCCTGCGCCGAAAAGGGTCATTGTCCGCGCCAACGCAGGTTGACACGATCCAGCCGTGCCGGACGTTGTGCTACGCGCGTTGAGGGGCCCCGGCTGCGTGACCCTCGGCCCCCGCGGATGCTCGGATGAAAGGGAGCCGATCAGCCCCCTACGCCGGCGCTTTTAGGAGGAGAATCTCGATGTCTGGCATTACCCCCTGCCTCTGGTTCGATGGCAATGCCGAAGAGGCCGCCAAGTTCTATGCCGCTCTGTTCCCCAACAGCCATGTCGATGCGGTCCATCGCGCACCGAGTGACTACCCGTCGGGCAAGGCAGGC
>DATKHX010000422.1:0-3703 GCA_035510075.1 Allostellaceae bacterium | reverse complement strand
GAGCGCGCCGGCAGCTTCACCCCGCCATTGCGCGCGGCGCAACCCTGTCCTGCCGGGCGGCGTCCGCAGCGGGCCGGTTCGGCAGCGGGCGGTCTTGCCAGCGGCCGGCGCGCCACCCATACTGGGCTTTATGCGGCGTCTTTTGCTGGACCCGGTTTTTGAGGCGGCGGCCGATCCGCCAGCGCGGCTGTGCGACCATCCGGATTGCACCGCCGGCGGCGATTTTCGCGCGCCCAAATCGCGGCTCGACCTGCACGACTACTACTGGTTCTGTCTTGATCATGTGCGCGCCTACAACGCCGCGTGGAACTACTACGCCGGGATGAGCGACAGCGAGATCGAGACCGAGATCCGCTACGACACTGTCTGGCAGCGACCGAGCTGGCGGCTGGGCGACCGTCACGGGCCCGGCTGGGAAGGCCGGTTGCGCGACCCGTTGGGCGTCTTGTCCGGCGGGGCGCGCGGCCACCACGACCGCGGCGGCCCGAACGGCGATGCCGCGCGGCGCGTGCTTTCCGCGCGCGAGCAGGCGCTCGCCGTCTTCGAGATCGCGCCGCCGTTCACCGCGACGCGGCTCAAGGCGCGCTACAAGACGTTGGTCAAGCTCCACCATCCCGATGCGCATGGCGGCGACAAGGCGGCCGAGGAGAAACTCAAGATCATCAACCAGGCCTATGCCACTCTAAAAGCCAGCTATTTCAGTTGAACAAACGCGCCGCGCCACGCAAATTGCCCTCCGCTCCACTACCAGGACACAAGATAAGAATGCCTTCCGCACAGCCCACGGCAGCCGCCGGCGGATTTCCGCTGGACCAGCCCGACATCACCATTTCGGTGCGCCAAACTTTCGGCATCAACAGCGATCTGCAGGTTCCGGCGTTCAGCCAAGCCTGCGAATACGTCCCCGATTTCGACGAAGCCTATCGTTTCGACCATGACACGACATTGGCGATCCTCGCCGGGTTCGCGTTCAATCGTCGCGTCATGATCCAGGGCTACCACGGCACCGGCAAGTCGACCCATGTCGAGCAGGTCGCCGCACGGCTCAACTGGCCGCTGATCCGCGTCAATCTCGACAGCCACATCAGCCGCATCGACCTGGTCGGCAAGGACGCGATCGTGCTGCGCGACAACAAGCAGGTGACCGAATTTCGCGAGGGCCTCTTGCCTTGGGCGCTCCAGCATCCGGTTGGGTTGTGCTTCGACGAATACGACGCCGGCCGCCCGGACGTCATGTTCGTGATCCAGCGGGTGCTCGAGGTCGAAGGCAAGCTGACCCTGTTGGATCAGAACCGCGTCATTCGGCCGCATTCGGGGTTCCGCCTGTTCTCGACCGCGAACACGGTCGGCCTCGGCGACACGACCGGGCTTTATCACGGCACCCAGCAGATCAACCAGGGCCAGATGGACCGCTGGAACATCGTCGCCACGCTCAACTATCTGCCCCACGATGCCGAGGTTGAGATCGTGCTCGCCAAGGTGCCGAAATACGACAACGACGAAGGTCGGCGCACGATCAGCGCCATGGTGGCGCTCGCCGACCTGACCCGCGCCGGCTTTATCAACGGCGACATTTCGACGGTGATGTCGCCACGCACGGTCATGACCTGGGCCGAGAACGCGGCGATCTTTGGCGATCTGTCGTTTGGTTTCCGGCTGACCTTCCTCAACAAATGCGACGAGATGGAGCGCGCGACCGTGGCCGAATACTACCAGCGCTGCTTCGGCGCCGAGCTCGCCGAAACCGGCATCAACGCCACCTTGATGTAGGGCGGCCGCGTAAGTGGAATGCAGATGCGTCAGTCGCAGATACGCCCACGTCCTTTGACCCGTCATGGCCGGACTTGTTCTGGCCATCCACGCTACCCGACGCGGCCGGGAAGGGCGTGGATCACCGGGTCGAGCCCGGTGATGACGATTGTGGCGGTGCGCGCACCATCTCTCGTAGCCCGGTACGGCTGATGGCAGCGCAGGACTTCTCCCCGACCGAAATATTCAAGCGCGCGACCGCGGCGACTTTGCGGGCGATCGCCGAGCGCGACGATCTGACCGTCGGCTTTGGCCCCGAGGCGGCCGGGGCCAGCGGCACCAGGATCCGGCTGCCGAACCCGCCGCGCGACCTGCCGGCCGAGGAGGCGGCGCAGTTGCGAGGTGCGGCCGACAGCCTCGCGCTGCGGCTGCGCTATCACGACGACACTGTGCACAGCAAACGCATCCCGGGAAGCCCGCTGGCGCGCGCCGTCTTCGACGCGGTCGAGCAGGCCAGGGTCGAGGCGTTAGGGGCGCGGCGCATGACCGGGGTCGCCTCCAACCTCGCGGCGATGCTCGACGAGCAATATCGGCGCCAGGGCTTCGAGCGCATCACCGAGCGCACCGAAAGCACGATGGCCGAGGCGGTGCGGCTGTTGACCCGCGAGGCGTTGACCCGCGAGCCGCCGCCGCCCGCCGCACGAAGCGTCGTCGATCTGTGGCGGCCGTGGCTGGAGCCGCGGATCGCCCGCGACCTCGGCGAGCTCGACCGCACGATCCGCGATCAGGACGACTATGCGCGGGTGACCCGCCGCATGTTGCAGGATCTCGACATCGATCTCGGCGAGGCGGAGGATTCCTCGGAGAGCGACGAGCAGCAGGAGGGCGAGGAAGGCGACGGCGACAACCAGAGCGAGGGCGAAGGGGCCACCACCGGCGCGCAGCCCTCGCCGGACGGCTCGCCGGCCGACGGTGACGCCGAGGACGCGCAGGACGCGGCCGACGCCGGCGACGGCGAGATGATGCCGGGGTCGAGCGACGACGACCCGGGCCGCCCCGGCCGCCCCGGCCAGATGCCGCGCGGCCGCCCCGACGACACCGCGATCTACCGCGCCTTCAGCACCGTCGCCGACGAGGTCGTCGAGGCCGACGAGCTGTGCGATTCCGACGAATTGTCGCGGCTGCGCCAGCTGCTCGACCAGCAGCTCTCGCACCTGCAAAGCGTCATCGCGCGGCTCGCCAACCGCTTGCAGCGTCGCCTGCTGGCCAAGCAAACCCGCTCCTGGGAATTCGACCTCGACGAGGGGCTGCTCGACGCCGCACGACTGTCGCGCGTCGTCGCCAACCCGGTCCTGCCGCTCGCCTACAAGCAGGAGCAGGAGACCGAGTTTCGCGACACTGTCGTCGGCCTGCTGATCGACAATTCGGGCTCGATGCGCGGCCGGCCGATCACCGTCGCGGCGATGAGCGCCGACATCCTGGCGCGCACCCTGGAGCGTTGCGCGGTCAAGGTCGAGATCCTCGGCTTTACGACGCGCGCCTGGAAAGGCGGCCAGTCGCGCGAGCGCTGGATCGCCGCCGGCAAGCCGCCCAACCCCGGCCGGCTCAACGATCTGCGCCACATCGTCTACAAGCCCGCCGACATGCCGTGGCGCCGCGCCCGGCGCAATCTCGGGTTGATGCTGCGCGAGGGCATCCTCAAGGAGAACATCGACGGCGAGGCGCTCGCCTGGGCGCACAACCGGTTGCGCGAGCGCTCCGAGCAGCGCCGCATCCTGATGGTCATTTCTGACGGCGCCCCGGTCGACGATTCGACGCTCTCGGTCAACCCCGGCAACTACCTCGAAAAGCACCTGCGCGAGGTCATCCGCGACATCGAGCGGCTGGGCGAAATCGAGCTCACCGCGATCGGCATCGGCCACGACGTGACCCGCTATTACCGCCGCGCCGTCAC
>DATKHX010000421.1:0-4419 GCA_035510075.1 Allostellaceae bacterium | reverse complement strand
GGGGGAAATGACGCTGCTTCCGATCACCGCTGTGCCGCGTGTCGACGAGCTTCTCGACGCGCCGACCGGGCTCGAACCGCCGCGCTTTACCCATATCGACGATGCCGCCATTGCCGCGATTACCGATCTTTACCGCGAAATTTTGCCGGCGGGCGGTTCGATCCTCGACGTGATGTCGGGCTGGGTCAGCCACCTGCCGCCCGAAATACCGTATTCGCGGGTGGTCGGGATTGGCGTCAACGCCTGCGAGCTGGCGGAAAACCCGTTTCTCGACGAATGGCGGGTGCAGAACCTGAACCACGATACGCGCCTGCCGTTTGCCGGCGGCGAATTCGATGGCGCCACGCTATGCGTCATGGTGCAGCACCTGACGCGGCCGCGCGACGTGATCCGCGAAATCGGACGCGTGCTGAAACCCGGAGCCCCTCTGGTCGTCACCTTTTCGGACCGCTGCCGGCCGGCGCGGCCGATCGGTTGCTGGTGCCTGCTCGACGACGCCGGTCATCTGTGCCTGGTCGCCCATCATTTCGCCGACGCCGGCAACTGGGCCGATGTCCGCTGCCTCGACCGCACGCCGCCCGGCAGCCGCGACCCGCTCTATGCCGTGATCGGCCGCAGCCTCGGCCCCACCCGGCCGGGCAGCGACGATTGACCGATAATCAGGCGTCGTAGGCGACCATCGCCGTGAATGGCACGTCGATGCGGCGGCGGCCTTCCAGAAAGCTCAGCTCGATGATGCAGCCGGCGGCGACGACGATGCCGCCCTGCTGGCGGACGAGGTCGATTGCCGCCTGCATCGTGCCGCCGGTTGCCAGCAAATCGTCGAGCACGACGACGCGCTGGCCCGGCGCGATCGCGCCCGCCTGCATCTCGATCGTGTCGCTGCCATATTCGAGGTCGTAGTTGAAGCGGACGATCTTGCCGGGCAGCTTGCCCTGCTTGCGAACCATGGCAAAACCGCGGCCGAGCTCGTACGCGACGGGTGCGGCGACGAGAAAGCCGCGCGATTCGATGCCGATCAGCAGATCGGGCTGGTGCGGCCGCACGGCGTCGGCAAGCCGCGCGACGGTGGTCCGCCACGCCTCCGGATGGGCCAGCAAGGTCGAAATGTCATAAAACAAAATCCCGGGCTTGGGAAAATCGGGTATCGATCGGATGTGCTGCTTGAGGTCCATAAATCCATCCTCGACGACCGATGCGGGCGATGAAGCCGCGATCAGACGCGGATAGCCGTTTTTGGCGGCGTTGGAAAGACCTCGCCCAGCCCTTGCGAACGCGTATTTTGACCCGCCCATGGCATCAACCGCAGCCACTCTCGTCAAAACCGAAGATGCCGGATCGCTGGTGCTGACCGCCGGCGGAGAATGGCTGGTGGCAACCGCCGCCGACCTCGATCGCCGACTCCGGGCGCTGGAAGTGCCGGAACATCGGCCGGTGACGATCGATCTGGCGGAAATCCGCCGCATCGATACCGCCGGCGCCTGGCTGCTGTTGCGCACCGAGCACGCTCTGTCCGCGCGCGGCAACGCGGTCGAGGTGCGCAACCTGTCGCCCACTTTCGCGCCGCTGTTCGAGCAGGTTCGCGCCGGTGGGATGGTAACACCGCTCGCGCACCCGCGGCCGGCTCATCACTCGCTGGTCGGTTTTGTCGGCCGCATCGGCGAAATCGTCGTAGGCCTGCTGCGACGCACCTACAGCATTGTTGGATTTGTCGGGCTCGTCTCGTCGACGGTGTGGCACCTCGTGCTCCGCCCACGCCGGCTCAGGCTGACGGCGACGGTCGCCCAGATGGAGCAGACCGGGGTCAATGCGCTCGTCATCGTCGGCATGCTGTCTTTTCTGGTGGGCATCGTCGTCGCTTACCAGGGCGCCGACCAACTGCGCCGCTTTGGCGCGGAAATCTATACCGTCGACCTGCTGGCTGTCGGCATTCTGCGCGAGCTCGGAGTGCTGATGACGGCAATCATCATTGCCGGCCGCTCGGGGAGCGCGTTCACCGCGCAGATCGGCACCATGCAGGTCAACGAGGAGATCGACGCGCTGCGAACGCTCGGCCTCGATCCGGTCGAGGTGCTGGTGATCCCGCGTCTGCTCGGGCTGGTGCTGACCCTGCCGATGCTGACCATCTACGCCAATCTGATGGGCCTGCTGGGCGGCTGCCTGATGGCGTGGGGCGTGCTCGGCATTACGATTCCGCAATTCGTTCGCGAATTGCAGTCCGCAGTTACCTCGCGGACCTTTTGGATCGGCGTCAGCAAGGCGCCGGTGTTTGCCTTGATTATCGCAACCATCGGCTGTTACGAAGGATTTCGCGTGTCGCGCAGCGCCGAAAGCGTTGGGCGGCTGACCACGCTGTCCGTCGTCGAGTCGGTCTTTCTCGTCATCGTGACAGACGCGGTTTTCTCTGTAGTGTTCTCGATCCTCAGAATTTGACCGTGACCGATCGTCGCCCAGAACCGATCATTCAGGTCCGCGGCCTCGTCAACCGATTCGGGGCCGAGATCGTGCACGACCACCTCTCCCTCGACGTGTTCGCCGGCGAGGTTCTCGGCATTGTGGGCGGTTCGGGGAGCGGGAAATCGGTGCTGCTGCACACGATCATTGCGCTCAACCGACCGGCTAGCGGCGATGTCAAGGTTTTCGGGAGAGACGTTCTGGCGATGAGCGACGTGCAGCGGCGCGAGCTCGAGAAGCGCTGGGGGGTCCTGTTCCAGGACGGGGCGCTGTTCAGCTCACTGACCGTGGCCCAGAATGTCGAGGTGCCGCTCGAGGAATACTACGCCATGCCGCCCCGCCTGATGGACGAGATCGCGGCCCTCAAGATCGGCATGGTTGGGCTGCCCGAGGACGCCGGCTCGAAATATCCGGCGCAGCTGTCCGGGGGCATGCGCAAGCGGGCGGGCCTCGCCCGCGCCCTCGCGCTCGATCCGGAAATCGTGTTCCTCGACGAGCCCACGTCGGGGCTCGACCCGATTGCCGCGGGCGAGTTCGACAGCCTCATTCGCGATCTGAAGACCAGTCTCGGCTTGACCGTGTTCATGGTGACCCACGACCTCGACAGCCTGTTCGCGGTCTGCGACCGCGTCGCGGTGCTGGTCGACAGGAAGCTTCGGGTTGGCACGCTCGATCAGCTGCTGCACGACGATCATCCCTGGATCCACGACTATTTCCACGGCCCCCGCGGGCGGGCGGCGCAGTCCAGCGAGGCCGCGCATTCGACGAACGGGCCGGCCCGGGTCGCTGCCGCGACTTCGGTCTGAAGAAGCCGCGCAGCCGGAGGGGATGAATGGAAACGCGGGCACATTATGTCGCGGTCGGCGCGTTTGTGCTGATCGTCATCTTTGCCGCATTCGCGACGGTGCTGTGGCTCGGCCGAATAGAATTCCGGCAGGAGCTGAAACCCTATTACATTTTTTTCAAAGGTTCGGTGGCCGGCCTCAGCCGCGGCTCCGCGGTTCAATATAACGGAATTCCGGTCGGGCGCGTCGCCGAGGTCCGCGTCGACAAGGAAAACGTCGCGCAAATACAAGTGACGGTCGAGGTCGACAGCAATCTGGTCGAGATCAAAACCGACGCGCGCGCCTTTCTCGACACCAACATTTTGAGCGGTGTCTCCACGATTCAGATTCGCGGCGGCACGCAGCAGGCGGGCATTTTGGAGCCCGAGCCCAGACATCGTTACCCGGTCATTAAAGCGGGGCAGTCGGAGCTGGAAGCGGTAAAGGCATCGCTGCCCGAGCTGGTGGGCGATCTCAAGCAAGCCTCGCACAGCTTGAACGCGCTGCTCGACGAGCGCAACCGTCAAGCGGTCGCCGACAGCCTGCAGAATATCCGCACCCTCACCGCAGCCTTGGCCGACCACAGCCAGGAGGTCGGTGCGATCCTCGACAATGCCAACGCCGCCCTCGGCAATGCGAATGCCGCCGTTGTCGAGCTTCACTCGCTGCTGCACAACGTCGACCAAAGCTATACGGTGCGCGGCGGGTTGAAGGACCAGCTGTCGCAAACCTTGAAGGATTACGATCGCGTTGCCGGAAACCTGACCGACACGGCCCACCAGCTCCAGCTGACGATCGGCGACCTCCGCCCTGGGCTGCGCAACTTCGTCCAGACGACCCTCCCGGGCGTCGATGATTTTGTCAATGACGCCCAGCTGCTGGCGGGGAATCTGAACCAGTTTGTCGTGCAGCTGCAGCGCGACCCGACGCGGTTGCTGTTTGGGGATCGGCGCCAAGGGTATCAGCCGCGATGAAACGCCCCGCTTCCAGGATTGCCCGCGGATGGCTGGCGGGCAGCGCATTCCTCGCGCTCGCCGGGTGCGCGAGCCTGTTCGTCGCGACACCACCCGGCAAGCTTTATCGACTTGCGCCGAACGCCAGCTACCCGGGCAACCTGCCGCATGTCCGCGCGCAGCTGCTG
>DATKHX010000420.1:0-6713 GCA_035510075.1 Allostellaceae bacterium | reverse complement strand
CGAATTGCAGGTCGAGTTCGTAAAGGCGCGGCAGCGAGCGATCGATAATCGTGGCATAGGCCTCCATCCCCATCGCGACCCGGGCGGCGTTGGTGCCGGCGACCCCGCCGCCGAGAATGACGACCTTGGCCGCGGGCACGCCCGGAACCCCGCCGAGCAGAACGCCGATCCCACCCTGCTCCTTTTCGAGGCAATGGGCGCCGACCTGGACCGCCATGCGCCCGGCGACCTCGCTCATCGGCGCCAGCAACGGTAGGCCGCCGCGCGCGTCGGTCACCGTTTCATAAGCGATCGCGACCGCGCCGGAGCGGATCAGCGCCTGGGTCAGCGAACGGTCGGCGGCGAGGTGAAGATAGGTGAACAGGATCTGCTCGCGCCGCAACAGCTCCACCTCCTGCGGCTGCGGCTCCTTGACCTTGACGATCAGCTCGGCGGCGGCAAAGATTTCGGCAGCGTTCGGCAGCACGCGCGCACCAGCGGCCTCGTAAGCGCGGTCGTCAAACCCGATGCCGGCCCCGGCGCCGGTCTCGACGACGACCTGGTGCCCGTGATGGGCGAGCTCGCGCACGCTGCCGGGAACGAGGCCGACGCGGTATTCGTGGGTTTTTGTTTCTTTCGGCACACCGATCAGCATTGCTGCACTCCGGTCATCCGCGGCGGTAATGATAGCGCCGGTTCGCGGATGCGGCATTCTCTTCCGATTCCGCCCTCTCTTCCGATTCCAGCGTGCGGCCGGCTTTCACCCGGGCGAGGTCAATTGCGGGGGAAACACGCCTGTCGGGCGATCCGCGGCCGGCCCCGGCCGCAGACGGCTCGCCACCGGCACGAGGATTCCCGCCGCCACCACCAAGCCGCCCATTACCAGCATCGGCATCCGGTAGGAGCCACTGAAGTCGTGCAGCAAGCCGACGGCCTGCGGCGCGGCGTAGCCCGAGATGTTTCCGACCGAGTTGATGAAGGCAATGCCGCCCGCTGCTGCCGCGGCGCCGAGAAAAGCGGTCGGCAGGTTCCAGAACACCGGCAGCGAACCGGAGATGCCGAACGCCGCGAGCGCGAAGGCAGCGATCGCCAACGGCGCATGTGCGCCGATCGCCACCCCGGCCAGCATCAGGCCGCACCCGCCGATCAGCAGCGGCACCGTCAGATGCCACACGCGCTCGCCGGTGCGGTCGGAGCTCTGCGAAAAGACGAGCATCCCAACAATCCCGGCGGCTGCCGGGACCGAGGTCCAGTAGCCAACCGCCAAGTTGGTGAAGCCGAACGTCTTGAGGATCAGCGGCAGGAAGAAGCCCTTGCCGTAGACGCCGAAGCCGATCATCAACTGGATCAGGGTCAGCAACGCCAACTGCGGGCTGACGATCGCCCGCCTCATCGGCAAGTGGCGGCCGATCGCCGCCTCGCGTTCGGCGTTCAGCTTGACGCCGAGCCATTGGCGCTGTGGCGGCGCCAGCCACGCCGCATCGGCGGGTCCGTCGCGCAGCACGAACGGGCACAGCGCCGCCAATCCCAGGGTCGGCAGCCCCTCGGCGAGAAACACCCACTGCCAGCCGGAGATGCCGAGCCATCCGTCGAGCCTCAGCAGATTGGCCGACGCCGGGCCGACCAGGATGCCGGCCGAGGCGCCGACCGCAAAGAAAAACCCCATCGCGCGGCCGCGGTAGCGCGACGGGAACCAGCAGGTCATGAAATAGGCAACCCCGGGGAAGAACCCCGCTTCGGCGATCCCCAACAGGAAGCGGGCGATGACAAAGGTCACGACGCCCGTCGCCAGCGCCGTCCCCGCCGAGCATAGCCCCCACGCGACCGCGATCAGCGTGATCCAGCGCCGGGCACCCACCCGCGTCAGCGCCGCATTTGCCGGGATTTGGAACAGCACGTAGCTCCAGAAAAACGCACCGGCGCCGAGCCCGTAGGTCGTCGCTGACAGCCCTAACGCCTTGTTCATCGTCAGCGCCGCGATCGAGACGTTGAAACGGTCCAGCACATTGATGCAGTAGAGAAGGCTGAGCAGCGGCACCAAGCGCCACGCCACCTTCCGCATCACGGCAGATTCGAGGTCGTTTGCCATCGTTTCCTCCCGCGAAGCCTTTTGGCTTTGTCAGCGACAAGGATATGGCCTGCATCGGCGAAAGGCTATGGCGGCAACAGGCGCGCGACCTCGTCGGCGAGCGCCAGCGACGCGGTCAGCCCCGGCGACTCGATCCCGTAGAGATTGACAAGTCCCGGCACGCCGTGGGCCCCGGGTCCCTGCACGACGAAATCGGCCGCCGGCTCCGTCGGCCCGGTGATCTTGGGGCGCACGCCGGCATAGCCCGGCTGCAAGGCGCCGTCGCGCAAGCCCGGCCAATACCGGCGGACGGCGGCATAGAAAGCCTCGCCGCGTGCTGGGTCCACCGTGTAGTCGACCGAGGAAATCCATTCGACATCGGGGCCGAAGCGGGCCTGCCCGGAAAGATCGAGCGTGATGTGGACGCCGAGCCCGCCCGCCGGCGGCACCGGGTACACCAGATGCCGGAAGGGTGTCTTGCCGCTCAAGGTGAAATAGACGCCGCGGCAGAAATACGCCGGCGGGATCGTTTCCCGCGGGACCCCTTCAATAGCGCGAGCCAGGGCGGGGGCATCGAGCCCGGCGGCATTGACCAAAAAACGGCAGCGGAGGGCGCCGGGCTCGCCGCCGCCGGTTGTCAACTCGAAGCCATCGGCACGCACCTGCCCGGAAACGATCGGGGTGCGCAGCACAATCGGTGCGGCCGCGGCCTCGGCCTCGCCCTGGTAGGCGAGCATCAGCGCGTGGCTGTCGATGATCCCGGTCGACGGCGACAACAATGCCGCAACACAATGTAATTCCGGCTCGAGCCGCTGCGCCTCGGCGGCGTCGAGCCGTTCGAGGTCGTCGACGCCGTTGGCGCGCGCCGCCGCGGCGATCCTGTCGAGCGCCGGAAGCTCCGCCTCGTCCGAGGCGACGATGATCTTGCCGATCTGCGCATGCGCGATCCCATACTCGCGGCAATAGCCGTAGAGCCGCCGGCGGCCCTCGACGCAGGTCGCCGCCTTCAAGCTGTCCTTCGGATAATAGATCCCGCTGTGGATGACCTCGCTGTTGCGCGACGAAGTTTCGAACCCGATCGTCCAGGCGCGCTCGAGGACCAGCACCTCGCGGCCGGCGAGCGCCAACGCCCGCGCCGCGGCAAGCCCGATCACCCCGGCGCCGACCACGACGCATTCGACTTCGTCCACCCATTGCTCCATCGCCGCTTGCCGTCTCCACGTGTCGGCGCGGTTGTTCGCCTCCCGGCGAGATGCGTCAAGACCCGGCGGCACGGCACGGGCTAAGGCGCTGTAGAACCGCCGCCGCGCGAGGCCGCTGGACGGCTTTCGCGAAAT
Organism: Allostellaceae bacterium; assembly: GCA_035510075.1. Lineage (GTDB taxonomy): Bacteria > Pseudomonadota > Alphaproteobacteria > ATCC43930 > CGMCC-115725 > AP-15. The sequence continues at coordinate 3,329 of DATKHX010000420.1, read as the reverse complement.
CGCCCACACTTCGATCGGTGACACGCAGCGAAGGGCAGCGATGAGCCGGAAGACTGCAACCGTGCTGAGCCTCGGGGACTACCGCGCGCGCCAGCGCACCCTGTACTTTGCCCGTGGTGAATTGAACCAGCTTCTCGGCCTCTACAGCCTGCACGTGATCCGCGGCGTCTGGCGCGATTACGCAATCGACCATTCGCCCGGCATCGCCCGGTTTTCGGTGTTCCGCCACACCCATGAGGCGCCGCTCTACACGATCGTCAAGACGGCGCCTTCTTCGGGCCGCCCGATCGAGTTCATCGTTCAGAGCGGCCGGCAGAAATTACGCGTGTCGCGCAGCCTCGCCGAGGCGCTGGAGTTTTTCCGCACCCATCTGAGCCTCGTCGCCGCCGGGCCCGGCTAGCAGCCGAGGCCGGCGTTGCGACGGCGCGGCAGCATCCGCTCGAGCACGCCGTTGCGCCTGATCGCGCCGTGATAGACCGCGCCCTCGACACGCAGCGAGACGAGCGGATACACCGCGTGCTGCCCGAGCAGATTGCCGGGCGATCCCTCTAATCATTCCCCTCGGCAGCAATGATCCGCGTATAGCCGAGCCGCACGGCACGACGAAATGAATTGGGAGGACCCCGCATCATGACGATCAGTTTGGCCGGCCGATGCGCGCGGCACATCGCGCCCGCGTTGGCGATCTTTCTTGCGCTGAGCGCGCCGGCCGTTGCCCAGCAGGCGACGGAAGCGCAGCGCAACGCCATCCGCCAAGCCTGCCCGGCCGATTACCAGGCGCATTGCGCCAATGTTCCGGCCGCCGGCCAGGCGGCCTTCGCCTGCCTGCAACGCAACGCGGCCAACCTCTCGCCGGCATGTCAGCAGGCGGTGAAAGCGGTCAGCGCCGGCGCCGCCTCGCAGGGCGCGCCCTCCTCGACCTCTGCGACGGCTCCGGCGGGGGCGCCGCGATCATCGGGGTCGGCGCAATCATCCGCGCCGACAACGCCTCGACAGGAGCTGATGTTGGTGCGGCAATCCTGCGGCGGCGATTTCCGGGCCTATTGCAGCGGCGTGCCGCTTGGCGGCGGACGCGCCATCGCGTGCCTGCGCGCACATGCCGACGCGCTGTCGCCGCAATGCGGCGACGCCTTGAGCGCGGCGCGCGGCGGTCGCTAGGCTCGACCCGGCGGCCGGGGTGGCCACCGCTACCGCCTCGGCCTAATATCGGCGGCATCGTACCATGATCTCAGACGGGGCGAGATGATCGACCTCCCGGCGGCCGGGGCGGCAGCCGCGCGCGACCCGCTGGTGGTCACGCTTTTTATCTTTTCGTTGGGCGGATTGCTGACGCACGTTCTGTTTCGCCGGCACCCGCTCGGCCGCGCGATGGTGCGGGTGTTCTTTCTGGTCGTTCTGAGCATCGTTCTGCTGCGGGCCGGGGTCGTGCCTTATGAGCCGCTGACCCCGACCGGGGCGCCGTTCCAGGATGCGGTTCACGCCGCGCTGAAGATCGCGTGGTGGCTGTGGGCGGCTTGGTTCGTCGTCGGCTTCTTGCGCGTCTTTGTCGTCACCGAGCACCGCCCGCGCGAGGGCAAGCTGGTCCAGGACCTGCTCGCCGGCCTCGTGTATCTCGCCGCCCTCTTCGCGATCGTCGCCTATGTCTTCGATCTGCCGATCAAGGGCCTGCTCGCGACCTCGGGGGCGATCGCGATCATCCTCGGATTGGCGCTGCAAAGCACGTTGAGCGACGTGTTTTCGGGCATTGTCTTGAATTTCAGCCGGCCTTACCGACCGGGCGATTGGATCAGCATCGACGGCGGCACCGACGGCCGCGTCATCGAGATGAACTGGCGCGCGACGCACGTCCTGACCGCCAAGCGCGATCTGGCGATTGTCCCGAACAGCACGATTGCCAAGGCCAAGATCGTCAACGCGAGCTCGCCCTCGGGTATCCACGGCATGACCGTGACGGTCCAGCTCGACGCCAAGACGCCGCCGGCAACCAGCGCCGAGATCCTGCAACATGCGATCCTGAACACGCAGCTGATCCTCGCCGCACCCGCCCCGCTCGTCGTAGTCAAGTCGATCACCGCAGATGCGACCGAATTCGACATCAGCTTTTTCGTCGAAGAGCTGGCGCAGTCGACACGCGCCCAGAACGAGCTGTTCGACCGGATTTCCCGGCATCTGGCGGCGGCGGGCATCGGCCTTGCCTCGACCCAGAGCCAGCCGCCTTGGGCGCCGCAAGCGGCTCTTTCGCAGAGCGCCAAGACCGCTGCCGAACGCGCGGTCGATCTCGTCGCGATCTTCGCCGGTCTGACCGACGGCGAGCGCAAGACCCTCGCCGCGAAAACCAAGCACCGGCACTTTGACGCAGGCGAAGCTTTAGTCGAACCGGGAACCGTTTTGCATTCGCTGTTCGTCATTGGCGGCGGGGTCGTCTCGATGTCGCAGGTCATGTCAGAGGGCGAGATCGAATTGCTGCGCATCGGCCCCGGCGATCATTTCGGCGAGATCGGGCTCTTGACCGGACACGCCGCCGAGGCGACGCTCAGGGCTCTCGTGCCGATCACCACCTACGAGCTGGCCAAGGAAGACCTGGCGCCGGTGCTCGAGGCGCGTCCCGAAGTCTCGCACGAGCTGTGCCGCGCGCTCGCCCGGCGCCAGGCGGCGGGCCAGCTGATCGCCTCGACCGGCATCGACAAAAGCGTGCCGCCGAGCCGGGTGGCAGCCTGGTTCTCCGACCGCTTGCACCGTCTCTTCGATCTCGCCAACGCCGAATGAGCGAGCCGTCCCCGGAGCCGTGGCGGCGCTCGATGCCGGCCGGGCCCACGAGGGTTGTGGGATCGGTCCGCGGCGTCGGCGCCGTTGCGCTCATTGCTCTTCCGCGCCGGGCTTCCCCGATCCGGCGATCAGGGGCACACTCCCCGCGATGGACGGCCTCGGGATAGAAACGACGATCGCCGACGCGCGAACGCGTGACCGAGCCGCTGGCAGGCTCGCCCGAGCCGGCGTCAGGCTGCCGACCTTCGCGGAGCTCGCCGCACCCCGCGACGTCACCTCGACCCGTGTGCGCGACCTGTGCCCGGTCGATCCCGACCTTCCCGATCCGGCAAATCTCTTTCGCGTGCACTGGCACAACGACCGCGACCGCGGTGGGTTGGCGGCGGTGCCGGTTCACTTGGTCTTTCCGCCGGCGCTGACCCGGGTGGGCGCCCCGATCGCGATGGCGCTCGGCTGCTTTTTCCCGATGATTGGCGCCCACAAGGTGCTGGCGGCCTATGGCTGTCTGATCCCGCGCCTCGTCACCGGCCGCTTCGACCCCGAGCACGATAAGGCGATCTGGC
>DATKHX010000419.1:0-7095 GCA_035510075.1 Allostellaceae bacterium | reverse complement strand
CGCGCTCGCGTTCCGGGGCGCCACGGTAATGCAACGCCAGCGTCCCGCGCTTGTCCTCGAGCGCGAGCCGGCGATCGGCCGCCGCCAGCGCGCCGAGAGGCTGGCGCAGCCGGTCGAGGGCGGCAACCGCAGCCGGGTTTGCGGTCGTATCGATGGTGCCGTCGGCCCGGCGGCGTTCGCTGCCGTGCAGGCCGGCCGCGGCGCCGCGCCATGGCCGGAACAGCCGGTCGATGTCGTCGAGCCGGCGCCCGCTGACGAGCGCCAGCGCTCCGCCCCGCTGCTGCGTCAAATCGTGCAACAGGGACGGTAGGTCGGACGGGACCTGGACGAGATCGGGTTGCGATGCGATCTCCACCAATGTTCCGTCGACGTCGAGAAACAGCGCCGAATGGCGGTCGAGCGGCGGTGGCGGCCGTGTTGCCGGCCAATTCGGCATTTCCCGCCGCGTCAAAAACTTGTCCTTGTGCAATGCACAGTGCGCTCCGCCGAGGTGTGGGCTAAATGACTGATCTGAACCAAAACCCTCAACGATGCCAGGCGTTTCGAAAAAGCAGCTTGACATCCCGGCGCAACGCATTAGATTGTGCAGTGCGGTAACGATCGCCGGTTGTGGTCTTACCGTACGTCTTCTAGGCGTTTCCTCCCTAAACTTGGGCCGCGCACAGCTGCGGCCCATTTTTTTAACCCGGCGCCGGCGATCCGGCGATCCTCGTCGAGCACCTGACCGGGTTCGAGATCGGGCAGCGCCGCGAGCTCGCGATAGATCGGGGCAAAGTCGGGTCGGGTCGCCTCGAACAGCTGATCGAAATCGTCGATGACAAAATACGTGTCCTGAAACCGGTCGATGCGGTAGCGCGTGCGCATGACCCGGCGCAGCTCGAAGCCGAGCCGGTCGGGCCGCGGGTCGTCGAGGCAATAGACCGATTCGCCCGCCGACGACAAAATTCCCGACCCGTAGATCCGCAACCCCGCCCGCGTCGCGATCAGCCCGAACTCGACCGTATACCAGTAGAGGCGCGCGAGCCGCTCGAGATTGCCGAGGCCCTCGGCCTTCAGCCCGCCTTTGCCGTAGGCCTGCATGTAGTCGGCAAAGACCGGGTTCATCAGCATCGGCACATGGCCGCAAATGTCGTGGAAGACGTCCGGCTCTTGCAGATAGTCGAGCTGGTCGCGGCGGCGGATAAAGCAAGTCGACGGAAACCGCCGCTCGGCGAGATGGGCAAAAAACACGGCGTCCGGAACCAGCCCCGGCACTGCCACGATCCGCCAGCCGGTGGCACGGTCGAGCGCCTCGCCGAGCCGCCGGAAATCCGGGATGCCGGCCGCCGCCACGCCGAGCGCATCCAGCCCATCGAGGTATTCGCGACAGGCGCGCCCGACCAGAAGCTTTTGCTGGCGCTCGAACAACAGCCGCCAGACCGCGTGCTCCTCGGCGCTGTAACCCTGCCAATCCTGCTCGATCGTAAAGTCCGGGGCCGCCGCCGGCCCGATCCCGCTCATCAACTGCTCCGTTGCCCGTCTGCTCGTCACCCCTCTGCTCAATAGGTGAGAATGGCGGGGCGGCGGGTCAATCTCGGCGCGTCGGCGGGCCTATTTGGGTGGGCCGAGGCAAGCCGCGGCGGCGCGGCCCAATTGCTCGACCAGCTCGGCCAGCTCCGCCGCGAGCTGCGCAAAGCGCGGCTTTCGTCGGTAATTGCGCTCGTCCATGTAGAGCGCGCGGTTGATCTCGATCTGCAATGCGTGCCGCCCGCGGCTCGGATCGCCGTAATGTTCGGTGGTGAACCCGCCGGCATAGGGCGCGTTGATCGCCACCGAGAAGCCGCGGGCGGCGAAAAAGCGACGCGCACTGTCGAGGATCCGGGCGGCGCAGGCGCCGCCATAGCAGTCGCCGAGCACGATATCGGCGCCGTTCGAACCGCATACCGAGCCGGCGGCCGACGGCATCGAGTGGCAGTCGATCAGCAGATAGCCGCCAAACCGTCCCAGGGTTTCCTCGACCAGCCGGCCGAGCGCCCGGTGATAAGGATGATAAAGGCCGTCGATGCGCCGCTCGGCTTCGCAAAAGCGCAGCTTGCCGGCGTAGATCTCCTCGCCGCTGGCGACCACGCGGGCGAGCGTGCCGAGCCCCATCTGCACACGGGGGGAGGCGACGTTGACGAACCTCGGCAGCGCATCCGCGAACATCGCCGGGTCGAGCTCATAGGGCTCGCGGTTCACGTCGAGATACGCGCGCGGAAACCGGGCCGCCAACAGCGGCGCGCCGAGGCCGGGGGCCGCGGCGAACAATTCGTCGACAAAGCTGTCCTCGGAGCGGCGCAGCGCCAGCGGGTCGAGGCGCGAGGCGGCGACAAAATCGGCCGGATAGTCGGACCCGCTATGCGGCGAGGCGAGGATCAGCGGCAGCCTCGCCACCGCCGGCCGCTGCAGCTCGAAAACCCCGCACGTCAGATCGCCATCCATAGCTCGAAGCTTAGTGCGCGCGCGCAAAACTGTCATCATCGGGTACCGCGCAAATGCGGCCGACGCATTCTTTTTGGAACGCCCCGGTTGCGCGATAGGATGCTGCTTCGGCACCCAACCATGGTCGACAAGAAAAGGAAGCAGATGCAGCGCCGCAAGCTCGGTGAATTGGAAGTTTCCGCGGTCGGCCTCGGCTGCGCCACGATGACGCCGTTTTATGGCGAGCCCGACCCCGCGGCGGCGATCGCGACTTTGGAGCGCGCGGCCGAAATCGGCGTCGACTTTCTCGACACCTCCGACGCCTATGGCCAGGGCCGCAACGAGGAGCTGATCGCGCGCGTGCTGAAGGGGCGCCGCAGCAAATTCGTGGTCGCGACCAAATTCGGCAATATCGGCCGCAACCCCGACGGGTCGGCCGCGGGCGAGGGGAGGCCGGAATATCTGCGCGCGGCCTGTGAGCGCAGCCTCGCCCGGCTCGATACCGATGTGATCGACCTTTATTACATCCACCGGATCGACCCCAAGGTGGCGATCGAGGACACCGTCGGCGCGATGGCCGAGCTGGTGCGCGAGGGCAAGGTCCGGTTTCTCGGCATCTCCGAGGCCGGGCCGCAGACGATCCGGCGCGCGCATGCCGTTCATCCGCTGAGTGCGGTGCAGATCGAGTATTCGCTGTGGTCGCGCGATGTCGAGGACGCCGTCCTGCCGCTGTGCCGGCGGCTCGGGATCGGCTTTGTCGGCTACAGCCCGCTCGGGCGCGGCTTTCTGACCGGCACGGTCACGGTGGCGGACGATCTCGCCGCCAATGACGCACGCCGAAACATGCCGCGTTTCGGCGGCGAGAACTTGCGGCGCAACCTCGACCTTGTCGCCGAATTGCGGCGGCTCGCGGCCGCCGAGGGCTGCACGCCGGCGCAGCTGGCGATCGCCTGGGTCTTGTCGCGCGGCGACGGCATCGTCCCCATCCCCGGCACCAGCCATCGCCATCGGCTCGAGGAGAACGCCGCGGCGGCCGATATTGTCGTCTCCGCGACGACGTTGACGGCACTCGGCGAGATCTTTCGGCCCGGAGCCGCCGCCGGCCCGCGTTATCCCGAAGCCTATGCCCGAACCCTCGGGATCTGAGAGGCGCACCGGGTCGGTTGCTGGCTGTTGGTCATAAGAAAAGCTGAGAGGAAGCCAAATGCGGTTCGGATTATTCGGCGGCGCGCGCACCGAGGTCGGCGCCCAGGCGAGCGACAGCCAGATCTACACCGATTACGTCGATTACATCTGCGAAGCCGAGGAATTGGGCTTTCACAGCGTCTTTCTGGTCGAGCACCATTTCACCGGGTTCGGGCAGATCTCGGCGACCTTGAATTTCCTGACCTATCTCGCGGCGAAGACGACGCGCATCCGGCTCGGCACGGCGGTCCTGGTGTTGCCATGGCACAATCCCGCCCTGCTCGCCGAGCAGGCGGCGACGTTGGACCTGTTGTCGAACGGGCGGCTCGACCTCGGCATCGGCAAGGGCTACCGCTGGGGCGAGTTTCACGGCTTCTGCATGCCGATGGAGGAGGCCGGCGAACGCTATGACGAGGCCGTCGCATTTCTGCGGAAGGCGTGGACCGCCAAGGGTCGTTTCTCCCACCACGGCAAGCGCTGGCATTACCAAGACATCGTCATCGAGCCCGCGCCGGTGCAAAAGCCGCATCCGCCGTTGTGGATCGGCGCCCAAACCGCGCCGTCGATCCGCCGGGCGGCAGAGGGTGGTTTCAACCTGTTGTTGGGCCAGGCCGGCAGCCCCGATCTCGTCGCCGAGAATATCGCGATCTATCGCAAGGCGGTCGAGGCGCAGGGCGGCACTTTCGACCCGATGAGCGTCGGCCTGACCCGGGCGCTGCACATCGCGGCGACGCCGGCCGAGCGCGCGGCGGCGCACGAATTGCGCATGACCTTCATGCGCAACGTCCAGCAACTGTCGCTGTCGCCCACCGGCGATTCGCCGAGCCTCGGCCGGCCACGCCGGGCGATGTCGGCCGAGGAGATGCGCCGCGCCACCGAGACCGACGCGCTGATCGGGCCGCCAGAGGAAATCGTCGGGCGCCTCGAGCGGCTGCGGGCGGGCGGTGTGGAATATGTCATGGTCATCGATGTCGGCGGCTCGCTGTCGGCGCTGCGAACCTTCGCCCGCGAGATCATGCCGGAATTTGCCGATTGATGTGCTCGCCGCACATCGACGATCAGGAAGCGCTCATAAACCGATGTGAACCTTCTTATCGCTTGATCGGAAGCCTGTCGGCACCGCAAGATCGTATTGCGTTAATCGAACAGGACAGGAACATGAAACGCTTCGATCCCCGCGCCGTCGGTGCCTTGGCGCTCGCGACCACGTTGGCGGCCTGCGTCGCCCCGCCGCCCGGCCCGACGATCCCTGTGGCTCCCGGGCCGGGCAAGTCGTTTGACGCCTTTACCGCCGACCAGAATTTCTGCGGGCAATATGCCGGCTCGGCAACCGCCAATGCCGCGGCCGCCGCCAATAACCAGGCTGTCGGCACTGCGATCATCGGAACGGCCCTGGGCGCCGGGCTCGGGGCGGCGATCGGCGGCGGAAGAGGAGCGGCGATCGGCGCAGCTTCGGGCGCGGGTCTCGGCACGGTCGTGGGGGCCAGCAACTCGGCCTATGCGCAGATGTCGCTACAGCAGCAATACGACGTCATGTTCGGCGAGTGCATGCAGGCGCGCGGCAATCGGGTCCCGGGCTTTGCCCCGCCGCCGGGGGCGCCGCCGTATTCGGGACCGGGCTATGGGCCGCCCTCAGGTCCGCCAGGCTACGGCCCTCCGGGTTACGGTCCTCCGGGCTACGGCCCGCCGCCATAACGGCTTAGCCGCGATAGCGCCTCGATCGACGGCTTTTTCCGCCGCCTGGCCGTCCCGGCTTCAACGCGGGACGGCCTTGCGGTTGTCGGTCAGAAAAATCTGACCGAGACCGCGGCGGCGCGCCAAAGAGCGGCCCCAGACGATCGCCTCTTCGTCCGAGTCGAAGTGGCGCACCATCGGCTCCATCTTGGCGGAGCCGCCGAGCTCGTCCCATTCTTCGACCATGCTTGCTCGCACGCCCGCGGGCGCCGGGTCGAGGATCAGGGTCAGCTTCATCGCCGCCGCCTCTCACGCGTTCTTTCCGGTCGCCGCCAACAGCGGTTCAGGGTACACCGTTGCCGCAGCGATAATCTACCGAAGCCGGAGGACGATATGCTTGATTTGCGCATTCGCGGACGCAAGGCGCTGGTGTGTGCGGCGAGCAAGGGATTGGGACGCGCCTGCGCCACCTCGCTCGGCCGCGCCGGGGTCGAGCTGACGATCACCGCGCGCACCGCCGAGACGCTCGAGCAGACCGCCAAGGAAATCCGCGAGGAGACGGGCGCCAAGGTCACCGCCGTCGCCGGCGACATCTCGACCGAAGCCGGCCGCGCCGCGGCACTCGCCGCCTGCCCCGCGCCCGACATCCTCGTCAACAACTGCGGCGGGCCGCCGCACGGCGACTTTCGCGAATGGTCGGTCGAGGACTGGCAGAAGGCGGTCAACGCCAACATGCTGACCCCGATCATGCTGATCAAGGCGACGGTCGACGGCATGTGCGAGCGCCGCTTTGGCCGCATCGTCAACATCACCTCGGGCTCGGTCAAATCGCCGATCGCCAATCTCGGCATGAGCAATGGCGCGCGCGCCGGGCTGACCGCGTTCTGCGCCGGCATCGCGCGGCAAGTGGCGAAGTACAATGTGACAATCAACGGCCTCTTGCCCGGCCCGTTTCTGACCGACCGGCTGCGTTCGGGCATCGAATTCGAGGCGCGGCGGCAAAACATCTCGTTCGAAGAACTGCTCGCCAAGCGCGGCCAGGCGAACCCGGCCGGCCGCGTCGGCGACCCGGCCGAGTTCGGCGATGCCTGCGCTTTTCTGTGCGCTGCCTCCTCGGGCTTTATTGTTGGCCAGAACCTCTTGCTCGACGGCGGCGCCTTCAACTCCACGATGGGATAAGCGCGAGCGGGGCGCCGCGCTCGCCGGTCGCGGCGCCGTCTCAAAAGCCGCGGGCTTGTCGATATTCAACGGTTTTATTACGCTTTTTCTACGCGATTGACATCTCATGGATGGATATATGTTCAGCGGCGGCTCGAGCGCCGCGATCGAGATGGGCCGCGCCTATGGGATGGCGCGCGCCGAGCTGATCCGCCGCATCGTCCTGCTGCCTGCTGGGCCGGGCCGGGCCGGGCCCTTCCGATCTCGATGCACAAGGCGGGCGACACCTTCGCGTGTTGCGCTCATTATCGATCGCCCGCCAGAGCGCTTCCGCAAGGAGACGGGCGCCAAGGTCACCGCCGTCACCGGCGAAATCTCGACCGAGGCCGGCCGCGTCTGCGACCCGCCCGAGTTTGGCGATGCCTGCGCTTTTCTGTGCGCCGCCTCTTCGGGCTTTATTGTCAGCCAGAAGCTCTTGCTCGATGGCGGCGCCTTCAACTCCACGATGGGTTAGCCGAGCGAGTGGTCAGAACCGGCCAAATGATTCCCGTCGTCGGTCGTTTCGGCGAGATTGCCTCGCGCTGCGCTTCTCGCCATGACAACCACTTGCAATGACAACCACTTGCAATGACAACCACT
>DATKHX010000418.1:0-4909 GCA_035510075.1 Allostellaceae bacterium | reverse complement strand
GGGATGTATGGCTTCGACATCAGCTTTGTCGACCAGACGACCCAGACCTACTATCTCGGCGACCGCTCGAATGCGGCCGTCGACGTCGTCAACGCCAAAACCGGCACCTTCGTCAAGCACATCACGGCATCACCCGCCTTTGCCGGGATCAAGCTCAACGCGAGCGGCACCGTCAACAACAACCTTTCCGGGCCTAACGGGGTCGCGACCGGCGTCGTAGGAACGCAAGACTGTCTTTTTGCCGGCGACGGCCCCAGCCGCGTGGTCTCTTTCAGCCTTCCTGGCGGCACTCAGGTCACCAGCATCTCGACGGGCGGCATGTTTCGCGCCGATGAAATGGCCTTCGATCCGAAGGACAAGCTGCTCGCGGTCGCCAACAATGCGGACAGCCCGCCGTTTCTGACGTTGCTCAACGTCAGCGCGAAATGCGCGCTGACGATCAAGAGCAAGATCTTGCTTAATACGGCCAATGGCGTCAACGCGACCAACGGGGCCGAGCAGGCGGTGTGGGACCCCGGGACTCAGCGCTTTTATATGTCGATCCCGTCGATATCGGGAACGACGACAGCGCCGGGTATAATTGGCGGTATCGCACGCATCAACCCACTGACGGCCAAGGTCGAAACAGTGTTCGCAATTCCGTTTTGCATGCCGGCCGGCCTTGCCCTCGGCCCAAACCAGACCTTGCTCGCAGGCTGCAGTGTCGTTTATGACACTATGGGCGATCCCTGGTTTGGCGCCGATAACAACACCGCGAACCCGTTGCAGGTGATCATCGACACCAATGGCGTGTACGCGTTCGTATCGGGCATCGGGTCGTCCGACGAGGTTTGGTTCAATTCCGGCGACAATCACTGGTATACCGGCTCTTCAACCACGCCCTATTCGCCACGTCCGGTGGCCGGGACCACGGGTGCTCTTTCGTCCACGGATCAGGGCGCCGGCCTCCTCGGGGTGATCGACGGCACCAGCCAAGCGCTGGATCAAATCGTGCCGACGTTTGATGTGCCGTTGGTGAAACCGGCGTTGGGGCCGCTGCCAGGGCATCCGAGCGGAAGCTCGCATTCGGTGGCTGCGAATGCCGCGAACAATCACGTGTTCGTGCCGCTCCCGGCGAACAATGCGATCCTGGGGTGCCTGACCGGATGCATCGGGGTCTACTACCGCAACGACGTCGACAGCGCGGGCGCTACCGACTAGAGACCCGGGCAAACCCCGCTCGTCGCGGCCCCGAGGGGTCGTGGCTCGGCGGTCAACAGAAACGCGGGCATCTGCCCGCGTTTCCTTTTTTATGGCTCGTGCGGGGCTCGGCCTTTCGCATAAGCCGCTGCCCACGATTTGATCGCCGGCCGCAGCCGCGCGGGGTTGTGGCACATCGGGCACGGCGGGTCTTGTTCGGCTTAACAGGCGTGCCCGATCCTGCTCTAATGGGCGGGGGACAGGAAACGCCAGCAAAGGTGTCGAGAATGCCGGGTTTGCCCGCAGGCGCCCGATGCGCGGCCGCCACGGCCGGGCCGCGGTGCTGAGCTGTCGTGGAGATTTCGCTCGACCTCCTGGTCAACGCGGTCGTCGCCGGGCTCCTGCTCGGGGGCTTTTACGCCGCGGTCACAGTCGGCGTGACGATCTCGTTCGGCATGCTCGACATCGTCAACATCGCCCACCCGGCGTTTATCATGCTCGGGTCGTTTGTCGCCTATGCGATCAACTCGACCTGGCATGTCGACCCCATTCTGATCGGCGTCGCGATGACGCCGGTGTTCTTTCTGCTGGGGATGGCCGTCTACCAGATCTATTACTACGCGTTTGAGCGGCGCGGCGAAGAATCGATCCAGGGATTGGCGTTTTTCTTTGGCCTGTTGTTTGTCGGCGAGGTGGCGCTTATCCTGGTCTTCGGCGTCGATTACCGGTTCGTCGAGGCGCCCTATATCGGCCCGAGCCTGCATTTCGGCTTTGTCGATCTGCCGTTGCGCATGCTGATCCCATTTGCCGTGGCGCTCGCGATGGTCGCCTCCCTGCAGCTCTTCCTCGGCCGTAGCTTTGTCGGGCGCGCGATCCTCGCGGTGTCGCAGGACCGGCTGGCTTTGCAGCTGATGGCGGCCAACCCGAGCCGCATCAAACGCATCGCCTTTGGCATTTCGCTCGCCACCGCGTCGGTAGCCGGCGCATTGCTGATCATCATCCAGCCGGTCGAGCCGTCGATCGGCCGCGACTATATCGGCCGCATCTTTGCGATCTGCGTGCTGGGGGGGATGACGAGCTTTCCGGGCATGGTCGCGGGTGCGATGCTGATCGGCATCGCCGAAAGCATCACCGCGACCTTTTACGGGCCGTCATGGGCCCCGGCTGTGGCGTTCGGTTTTCTGCTGCTGACCTTGGCGGTCCGTCCCGCCGGCATCCTCGGCCGTTGACGATGGCCTTGGAGGTGCGCCCCGACAACCCCTCTGCCGCACTGCGGGAGGGGCAAGCGTCCCCAGCTCTGAATTCAGCCATGAGCACCGGGAAATTCTGGCTGGCCTCGTTCGCCGTAGTGGCGGCGCTGCTGGCGCTGACCCGCTGGCAAGTCCAGAATGAGTATTTCTATTTCGCCGGCTATGTCGTGCTGCAATACATCGTGCTGGCGACGGCGTGGAACATTCTGGGCGGCTATACGGGATATACCAATTTCGGTGTCGGTGCCTTTTTTGCAGTTGGAGCCTACAGCTCGGTTGTGCTCCACAAGCTGACTTCGGTACCGGTGCCGGTCATGATCGTGGTCGCGGGCGTCGCCTCTGGGGTCATCGGCTTGGGCATGGGTTACCTGACCTTGCGATTGAAAGGGGTGTTTTTCGCGATCGCGACCCTGGCGATGGCGATCGTCGCGCAAACCCTGATCGTCAACTGGGACTATGTCGGCGGCTCGCGCGGCATTTACATCATCCGCCCACAGCAGGCGCCATTGTTCGGCGGCTACATCCAATACTTGTTCTCGCTGATGGTGCTGCTGAGCTGGATTTCGGTGGCGATCGCCCGCACGGTCGAGCGCTCGAGGCTCGGCCTCGGGCTCGCCGCGATCCGCGACGACGAGCAGGCGGCCGAGGCGGCGGGGGTGCCGACCCTGCGGCTCAAATTGATCGCCACGACGGCGAGCGGCGCGTTGATGGGCATGGCCGGGGCGCCGCTCCCCTATTACGTCACCTATCTCGACCCGGCATCGAGCTTCAATCTGTCCTATGCCGTCAACAGTGTCGCGATGCCGCTGATCGGCGGCATGACGAGCTGGGTCGGCCCGATCATCGGCGCCGTCCTGCTCGGCACGATCCAGCAGGTGGCCACGGTGACGATCTCCTCGGCGCTCAATCTGTTGATCGTCGGCCTGCTGCTGATCGCGTTTGTCATCGTCGCCCCAAACGGGATTGTCGGCCTCGTCCGGGCGCGGCGTCGCACCCGCGAGGAACGGTGATGGTGTGACCCGAGGGGCACCGCTGCTCGCCGCCGCCGGGCTCGGCAAGCATTTTGGCGGGTTTACCGCACTCGAAAACATCGATCTCGCCGTCGCACCCGGCGAAAGGCTCGGGTTGATCGGCCCCAACGGCTCGGGCAAGAGCACTCTTGTCAACTGCTTGTGCGGGACCCTGCGCCACGACAGCGGCACGATCGAGCTCGACGGCCACCGGCTCGACCGCACCCCGGCCTACAAGCGCACCCGGCTCGGGCTCGCCCGCAGCTTTCAATTGCCGAAGCCGTTCCGCACGATGAGCCTCATCGACAATTTGCGCGTCCCGCTGCTGTACGCGGTCAACGCACGGCCCGGCACGCACCTCGCCGCCGACGCGATCGAGGAGCGCTGCCAGCAGCTGCTCGCCGATGTCGGGCTCGCCGCCAACGCCCGCCGCCTGCCGCGCGACCTGACCCAGGTCGAGATGCGCAAGCTCGAGCTCGCCCGTGCCGTCGCGAGCGCGCCGCGGCTCTTGTTCGCCGACGAGTCGATGGCCGGGCTGTCGCCGTCCGAGGTCGAGGAGATCCTGGCGGTCCTCTTCCGCCTCAACGAGGCTGGCATCACGATCGTGCTGATCGAGCACATCATGCGCGCGGTCATGAGCTTTTCGACGCGGCTCGTCGTGCTGGTCGCCGGCCACAAGATCGCCGACGGCGCGCCCGACGAGGCGATCCGCAACCCCGAGGTCGAAAGGGCCTATCTTGGCGAATAGCCTTAAGATTTCGGGTGTGGATGCCGGCTATGGCGCGGTGCGCGTGCTCGACCACGTGTCGCTCGAGGTCGTGGCCGGCGAAACCGTGGTGCTGCTCGGCACCAACGGCAACGGCAAGAGCACGGTCATGAAATGCGTGATGGGGATCGTGCGGCCGATGGCGGGCTCGATCACCGCCGAGATCGACGGCCAGCACCACAACCTGGTCGGCCGCACGACGGAGGAGATCGTCGATCTCGGCATCAGCCTGGTGCCCGAGGGGCGGCGGCTCTTCCCCAAGCTGACGGTCGAGGAAAACCTGCTATTGGGCGCGTTTCGCCCGACGGCACGGGCCGCGATCGCCCGCAACCTCGAGTCGTGCTACGTGACCTTCCCGGTGCTGCGCGAGCGCCGCCGCCAGCTCGCGGGCAGCATGAGCGGCGGCGAGCAGCAGATGCTGGCCCTCGCCCGCGCGCTGATGTCGGCGCCCAAGATCCTGTTGATCGACGAGCCTTCGGTCGGCCTCGCCCCGGTGCTCGTCAAACGCACGATCGAAAAGATCCAGGAGTTGAAGGAGCGCTATCAGCTGACCGTGCTGATGGCCGAGCAGAACTTCAACCAGGCGGTCCGCATCGCCGACCGCGGCTACGTGATCGTCCACGGCAAGATCGCCTTCGAAGGCGGCTCGGCCGCCGAACTCAACAACAACGAGCTCGTCCGCAAATTCTACCTCGGGCTCTAGC
>DATKHX010000417.1:0-6283 GCA_035510075.1 Allostellaceae bacterium | reverse complement strand
CGGCCTGTCGAGATCGAAGTTCGAGGCGTCGTGGCCGAGCGCGATCGACAATGAGGCGAGGCCGCTGTCGGGGTGGACGAGGCTGTCGAGCAGGGCGCGCTTGTCGCGCGCCTCGGCCGCGGTGTCGCCGACGACGGCGAGCGCCCCGGGCATGATCTTCATGTGATCGGGGTCGCGGCCGAGCTGCACCATCCGCCCCTTGACGTCAGCGTAGAACGCCTGCGCGTCGGCGAGGTTGCCGCCGCTGGCAAAGATCATCTCGGCGGTCTCGGCGGCGAGCTGGCGCCCGGCGTCCGAGGCGCCGGCCTGGACAATGACCGGCCAGCCCTGGACCGGCCGCGCGATGTTCAAGGGGCCGCGCACCGACAGGAACTCGCCCTTGTGGTCGAGGATGTGCAGCCGCTCGGGGTCGAAATAGACGCCGTTCTCGACATCGCGGATAAAGGCGTCGTCGGCCCAGCTGTCCCACAACCCGGTCACGACATCGAAGAACTCGCGGGCACGGCGGTAGCGCTCGCCATGCTCCATGTGCTCAGTCAAGCCGAAATTGAGCGCGGAATCGGGGTTGGAGGTCGTGACCAGGTTCCAGGCGGCGCGCCCGGCGCTGATATGATCGAGCGAGGCAAAGCGGCGGGCGACCAGATAGGGCGGCTCGAAGGTCGTGGATGCGGTCGCGATCAGCCCCAAATGCTCGGTCACCATCGCCAAGGCCGGCAACAGGGTCAACGGATCGAACGAGGTGACTGTGGCGCTGCGCTTCAACGCCGCCATCGGCATGTTCAGCACACCCAGGTGGTCGGCCATGAACCAGGCGTCGAACCGGCCGCGCTCCAGGGTCTGCGCGAAACGTACCAGATGCTTCAGGTTGAAGTTGGCGTCGGGGTAGGCGCCGGGATAGCGCCACCATGCGGTGTGGATGCCGACCGGGCGCATAAACGCGCCGAGATGCAATTGCCGCGCTGCCGTCATCGCTGCCATCCCTCGCTGCCGGACCGCCCGCGATGTTACCTGTGCCCCGCACCCAACCGCGAGCGGATAGTGCAAAAGACCGTCCACGGGCTATGCTGTGACGCACCCGGTCAAGGGAGAACCCGCGAATGTCTGTTGGCGCCCGTCAGATGCATCTTGGGGTTTTTGTGCTCGGCACCGGCAATCATTCGGCCGGCTGGCGCTATGAAGGTGCCGCGACGAGCAACCTCGACCTGTCGGTGACGCAGGAAATCGCCCGCATCGCCGAGCGCGGCAAGTTCGACCTGTTGTTCATCTCCGACGGCCTCGTCATGGACCCGGGTGACCACCCGTCGTTTCTGTGCCGGTTCGAGCCGACGACCTTGATCTCGGTATTGGCCGCTACGACCCGGCATATCGGGCTTGGCGCCACGGTCTCGACCAGCTTTGGTGAGCCCTACCATGTGGCCCGCGCCTTTGCCTCGATCGACCATATCAGCAACGGCCGCGCGGCATGGAACGTGGTCACCAGTTCGGCGGCGAAGGCGGCGCTCAATTTCAGCCGCGAGCAGCACCTCGACCACGAATTGCGCTACGAGCGCGCGAACGAATTTGTCGATGTCGTCACGGGGTTGTGGGATTGCTGGGACGACGACGCGATCCTCGCCAACAAGGCGACTGGCGCCTACATCGACCCGGCGCGGGTGCGGCCGCTCGACCACAAGGGCCGGTTCTTCCAAGTCAAGGGGCCGATCAACATCGCCCGCTCGCCGCAGGGTCATCCCGTCATCATCCAGGCCGGCGGCTCGCCGTCGGGTCTCGATCTCGCGGCGCGCACTGCCGATGTCGTTTTTTCGGTCGTGCAGGAATTGGAGAGCGGCAAGGCCGCCTATGCCGATTTGAAAGGACGGCTTGCCAAATTCGGCCGGCGCCCGGACCAGCTCGCGGTGCTGCCCGGCGTGATGCCGATCATTGGCGCTACCGAGGCCGAGGCGAAGGAGAAACTATCGCTGTTGCAGAGCTGGCTGACCCCGACCAACGCCGCAATCCTGGTTTCCGGTCGGATCGGCTACGACGTGTCCGGCTACCCGCTCGACGGGCCAGTGCCGGCACCCCCGCCGGACGGCAGCAGCCGCACCTTTTCGCGGGTGCTGTTGGAAACGGCGCGGCGCGAAAACATGACCTTGCGCGACCTCTACAACCTGACCGCGGCGGCGCGCGGCCATTGGGTGATCTGCGGCACGCCGCGGCACGTCGCCGACATTCTCGAAGAATGGTTTGTCGCGGGGGCGGCCGATGGGTTCAACATCCTGCCGCCCTATTTCCCCGGCGCTTTTGCCGATTTTGTCGATCTCGTCGTGCCGGAATTGCAGCGCCGCGGCCTCTACCGCCGCGACTACGAGGGGGCGACGTTGCGCGACCATCTCGGGCTCGCCCGCATACCCGCGTCAGCCCGCCCACGCCGCGCCGTCGGCGAAGGTTGATGTCGCAATTGCTCTGACAAAACGTTCGAGGGAACAGATGAACGAGGGTCTCGAAGGCGGCTGCGCCTGCGGTTCGGTGCGCTATCGGCTCGCCAGCTCGCCGATGTTCGTCCATTGCTGCCACTGCCGCGATTGCCAGCGCCAAACCGGCAGTGCGTTCGTGCTCAACGCCCTGATCGAGACCGACCGGGTGACCATCCTGTCGGGCGAGCCCGAGCCGGTGGCGGTGCCGACCGACAGCGGCCGGCCGCACCGGATTTTTCGCTGCCCCGATTGCCGCACGGCGGTGTGGAGCGAGTATGGCGGGCTCGCGCGGCTGCGCTTTGTGCGCGTCGGCACGCTCGACGACCCGGCCGCCGTGCCGCCCGATGTCCACATCTACACCCGCTCAAAGCTGCCCTGGGTCGCCTTGCCAGCCGCAACCCCGGCCTTCGAGGCCTATTACGATGCCCGCCAGCTGTGGCCCGCCGCCAGCCTCGAGCGCCGCCGCGCTGTCCTCCACTGACGAAACCTGCGACGCCGAAAAAAGCCCTAAGCCCCGAGGGACCGAGGGAGACGAGAGATGACGCTGCCCATTTCGAGCTGCTTTCACTTCGCGCCCGATTTGACGCTCTGCCGCGTCTTGAACGGGATGTGGCAGGTCTCGGGCGCGCATGGGCGGATCGACCCGGCGCGCGCTGTCGAGGCGATGTTCGCCTATCACGATGCCGGCTTTACGACCTGGGACCTTGCCGACCATTACGGCCCGGCCGAGGACTTCATCGGCGATTTCCGCCGCCGCTTCGCCGCTCGGTACGGCGAGGGGCGGCTCGGCGAGATCCAGGCCTTCACCAAATGGGTGCCGCATCCGGGACGGATGACGCGAGCGGTTGTCGAGCAGGCGGTCGGCGTTTCATTGTCGCGGATGGGTGTGGATCGTCTCGACCTATTGCAATTTCACTGGTGGGACTACGCCGACTCCGGCTATCTCGATGCCTTGAAGCACCTCGCCGATCTGCGCGACGAGGGAAAAATCCGCCATCTGGCGCTGACCAATTTCGACACCGAGCGTCTGCGCATCATCACCGAGCACGGCATTCGCATCGTCTCGAACCAGGTCCAGTATTCGCTTGTCGATCGCCGCCCGGCCGCGCAAATGGCGGCCTTTTGCCAGGAGCACGCGATCGCCTTGCTGACCTACGGCACGGTGCTCGGCGGCCTGCTTTCGGAAAAATATCTGGGCCGCTCTGAGCCGCAACGGGGCGAGCTCGCGACCGCGTCGTTGCAGAAATACAAGAATATGATCGATGCCTGGGGTGGCTGGGGGCTGTTCCAGGGGCTGCTGGCCGCACTCGAGCCGATCGCCGACAAGCATCGGGTGAGCATCGCCAATATCGGCGTTCGCTACGTCCTCGATCAGTCGGCGGTGGCCGGCGCCATCGTCGGCGCGCGGCTCGGCGCGGCGCAGCACATCGCCGACAACGCCCGTGTCTTCGATTTCGCCCTCGACGCCGACGACCGGGCCGCGATCGAAACCGTGCTCGCCAAATCGCGCGACCTGATGCGGGTCATCGGCGATTGCGGCGACGAATACCGCTAGCAGCGGCAATACTTGCCGACGATCCTTCGGAGATTGTGATGTATCGGATCGGCGTCGATGTCGGCGGCACCTTTACCGATCTGGTCGCGGTCGACGATTCCGGGCGGACGGTTTTGGAAAAGGTGCCCTCCACCCCCGCGGACCCGTCGATCGGAGTCCTCGACGGGTTGGCGTTGCTCGCAGCCGCGCTCGGCATCGACCGCGCAGCGCTGCTGGCCCAGACCGAGCGCATCGTTCACGGCACCACGGTCGCGACCAATGCTCTCCTCGAACGCAAAGGCGCGCGGGTCGGATTGTTGACCACCGAAGGCCATCGCGACGTGATCGAGATGCGCGAGGGGCTGAAGGACGACCGCTACAATTTGCGCATGCCGCCGCCGGAGCAGCTGGTCGCGCGCAAAATGCGGCTTGGCGTGCGCGAGCGCATCCGCGCCGACGGCCGTGTCGAGACGCCGCTCGACCACGCCTCGCTCGATGCCGCGATCGCGACTCTCAAACGCGAACGGGTCGAGGCGGTGGCGGTGTGCTATCTGCACGCGTGGCGCGACCCCGGCCACGAAGAGGCGAGCCGCGAGGCGGTCGAACGCGAGCTGCCCGGGGCCTATGTCTCGCTGTCGGCCGAGGTATTGCCGCAGATCAAGGAATTCGAGCGGGTCTCGACGACAATCGTCAACGCCTATGTCGGACCGGTGCTGTCGCGCTACCTGGCGCAGCTCGACCGGCGCCTGGTCGAAGCCGGCTATCGCGGCCCGATCCTGATCGTCCAGTCGCATGGCGGGGTGGCGCCGATCGGCGAGGCGGGGCGGCTCGCGGCGGGGGCGGTGCTGTCGGGGCCGGCGGGGGGTGTGGCCGGCAGCGTCCGGGCGGCGCGGCTCGTCGGTGAGGGCAATTTGATCCCGTTCGACATGGGCGGGACCAGCACCGACATCTCGCTGATCGTCGACGGCAGGCCGAGCCTCGCTAACAATCGCCGGGTCGCCGGCCACACGATCGCCCTGAACAGTCTTGACATCGCCAGCATCGGCGCCGGCGGCGGCTCGATTGCCCGGGTCGACGCCGGCGGCATCCTGCATGTCGGCCCGCACAGCGCCGGTGCGGTGCCGGGTCCGGCCTGTTATGGCGCCGGCGGCCATCAGGCGACGGTCACCGACGCCAACCTGGTGCTGGGTTATCTCGACCCTGCGGGCTTTCTGGGCGGCCGCCGGACGCTCGACCGCGCCGCCGCCGAAACGGCGGTCGACCATATCGCTGCGGCACTCGGCACCGGCCGGCTCGCGGCGGCGCAAGGCATCCATCGCGTCGTCAACACGACCATGTCCGAGGGCGTGCGGCTCGTCTCGGTGCGCCGCGGCGTCGACCCGCGGCGCTTCGCGCTGCTCGCGTTCGGTGGTGCTGCGGGGCTGCACGCGACCGAGATCGCGCGCCAGCTCGACCTCGGGCGGGTGATCGTGCCGCGGGTCGCGGCGGTGTTGTCGGCCTGGGGGATGTTGGCGAGCGATCTGCGCTTCGAGGTGTCGCGCACCCATATCGGCGACACGCGCGCGCTCGACGGCGCCGCGGTGCGCCGGCTGTTCGACGAGATCGAGGCCGAGGGCCTGGCGCGGCTGCGCGCCTCGTTCGACGGGCCGGCCCATGTCTCGCGCACTGCCGACATGCGCTATGGCGAGCAGGTGTTCGAGGTCACGGTTTCATTGGACGGCGTCGATTGGGCTGCGGCCGACCCGCTGCCCGAGATCGTCGAGCGGTTTCACCGCCGCCACGAGGAGCTTTACACCTATTCGATGCGCGACCAGGAAACCGTGCTCGTCAACGCCCGGGTGGCGGTATCCGGCATCCTTTCCGCTTTGCCGCAGGAACCCGCTTTGCCGCAGGAACCCGCTTTGCCCGCCGGGCCGCCCGCGACACCGCGCGGCGAGCGCAAGATCTGGCTCGACGACTGGGTCTCGACGCCGGTCTACGACTTCGCCGGCCTCGCCCCGGAGCAAACCGTCGGCGGCCCGGCAATCATCGAAGCGGCGATGACGACGGTGCTCCTGCGCCCCGCCGACGAGGCCACCGCCACCTCGCTCGGCTGGCTCGACATCGCCCTCCCCTCAAGGCGCTGAGGTAACGACGCTGCGAGTGATGGCATTGTGTCCACCAAATACAGATGTCACTCTTTCCGCCATTTAGAAATGGCACTACGGTGGGGTCGGGCGGCGAGCGGGCGCGGAGCCTTTGCGTAGCGCAGCGCCCGACCGACGCCCGCGGTACGGCGCTCGAAACCGCACCG